>JAWVZJ010000045.1:0-11376 GCA_033722255.1 Thermoanaerobaculia bacterium
CTCCACCGGCAGCCATCCCTCGTCGAAGACGAAGCGTGGACCGTCCACCACCAGCTCCGGCACCCGGACCCGGGCCAGGGCGTACTCCATTCGACCGACGTCGGGACCCTCGGTCCTCAAGGGCCACCGCCGCTCCTCTCCGTCGGAGAGGCCGACCACGAGCTCGTACTCCCCCGAGGGGAGTGCGGGACCGATCGCCGAGTGATAGATCGGCACCGTCTCGGAACGGTCACGTCCCGGCTTCCAGGAACCCGGGAAGGTGTGATCGAACGTCCGGCGAACCGTTCCGTCCTCGTCGACGAGATGGGCGAAAACGAGGGCCGCGGAGCCATCCAGAGGATCCTCCATCGTCCACAGGAGCTCCACCGGAACCACCGCGCCGTGGGGGAGCTCGAACCGGTGGGGTCGGGCCTCGACCCGACCCACAGGCGTCTCCGACGGAGCACACGACGCCAGGCCGGCCGCCAAAGCCAGGAGGATCGAGAGCGGGAGGAGTTTCGTCACTCGCATCACGCCGCCGAAGTGTATCCGACCCGGGTCCGTCCCACTCGGATCCGATATTCTCACCGACGTGGAGATCGTCCTTCTGGTCGCGGTGCTTCTCTTCGCCCTCGCGGCCTTCACCCTGGAGTGGATGCCCGTGGATCAGGTGGCCCTCGTGGCCCTCGGGCTGCTGATTCTCTTCGGTCTGATCTCCGGAGAGGAGGCGATCCAGGGATTCAGCAACCCGGCCGTGATCACGGTCCTCATGATGTTCATCCTCAGTGAGGGTCTGGTTCAGAGCGGGACCGTCGCCCGCCTGGGTCACCGCATCGCCCACTTCGCGGGCCACTCTCCGGGACGGGCCTGGGGTCTCCTGCTCTTCTTCGCCGCCGTCGTCTCCGGATTCCTCAACAACACGGCCGCCGTCGCAATCTTGATTCCGGTGGCGCTCCAGCTCTCCAAGCACTACCAGATCAGCCCGTCGAAGGTCCTGCTGCCCCTCTCTTACGCCGCCATTCTCGGTGGAACCCTCACCCTGATCGGAACCTCGACGAACCTCCTGGTCAGCGCCCTCTCCGCCGACCACGGAGCCGGCGCGATCTCGATGTTCGAGCTCACGCCCCTGGGAATCGTGTTCCTGGCCGCCGGGGGGCTCTACGTGGTCCTGACGGCCAAGGGTCTCCTCCCGGCCCGGGAGCGACCGCCGGGAGCGAGCCTCACTCGGAAGTACGAGCTCGGAGGATTCCTCACCGAGATGCAGATTCCGGAGAGCTCCCGGCTCGTCGGCCGCACCGTCGTCTCCGAGCAGATCAGCACCCGCTTCCGTCTCAACGTCCTCGAGATCCTCCGGGGACGACGGAAGATCGCGGTGGATCTCCGGAACACGCCCCTGGCCCCGGGAGACGTCCTCATCGTCCGAGGTGCTCCCGCCGACCTGGTCTCCTTCCGGAACCACTTCGGCCTGCTGATGCTCACCGACACCAAGCTCCAGGACTCGACCCTCGCCGACGCCCAGAACATCCTGGCCGAGATCCAGATCGCTCCCAACTCGGGCCTGGCCGGGAGCAGCGTCGAGGAGCTCGGGTTCCGGAAGCGCTTCGGAGCCTTTGTCCTCGCCATCAACCGGACCGGCGAGGCGATCCGGGACAAGGTGGCCTCCATCCCCATCAAACCGTGGGACACCCTCCTGGTCTTCGGTCCCCGGACCCGGATCGAGGCCCTCCACGACCACGCCGACTTCCTCCCCCTCACCGAGCTCGATCTCCATCTGACCCGTCCCCGGCGCTGGTGGATCCCGGTGGCGGTGGTTCCCCTGGTGGTGATCCTGGCCGCGCTGGGCTTCCTGACCATCCTCGAAGCCTCGATCCTGGGGGTGGTCTCCCTGCTCCTGACCCGGTCCCTCACCCTCCAGCGGGCCTACCAGGCCGTGGACTGGAGCGTCATCTTCATGATCGCGGCCATGATTCCTCTGGGGACGGCGATGGAGAACACCGGACTGGCCACCCTCCTCAGCGACGGAATCGTCTTCCTGGGCCACGCCTGGGGAGCGATCGCCATCCTCTCCCTGGTCTATCTCGTGACCTCGGTCCTCACGGAACTGATCTCCAACAATGCCGCCGCCATCCTCATGGTCCCGATCGCGGCCGAGGTGGCCCAGGGCCTGGGGGCGGATCCCAAGGCCTTCTTCGTCGCCGTGGCCTTCGCCGGATCCGCCAGCTTCCTTACCCCCATGGGGTATCAGACGAACGCGATGGTCTACGGCCCCGGGCGCTATCTGTTCCGGGACTACCTCGCCTTCGGCTGGCCTCTGAAAATCGTTCTCTGGGGCCTGGCCTCCTGGCTCATCCCGGTGATCTGGCCGCTGTCCTGAAAGTCCGAAGACCGTCGCCGAGTCCGAGTCGACCCTACCACCACCCCCAGGAATTCCCGAAAAGGAACAGCCGGTGGCCGACCGGTAAGATTCCTCCGTGACCGACAGCCCTCGCCCCGTGACCCTGGGAGTCGCCGGTGGAACCGGCTCCGGAAAGACGACCGTCGCCCACGCGATCCTCGACGCCATCGGCGACGACCGGATCGCCTTCCTCTGCCAGGACAGCTACTACCGGGACATCGAGTGGGAGAGCCCGGGGCACCGGGAGAGCCACAACTTCGATCACCCGTCGGCCCTGGACACCCCTCTCCTGGTGAATCACGTCCGCCGGCTCCGGAGGGGCCTGCCGGTGGAGGTGCCGATCTACGACTTCGTCACCCACCGACGGAAGGAGGAGGTCCGCCGGGTCGATCCCTGTCCCGTGGTCCTCCTGGAGGGCATCCTCCTCTTCGTCGAGCCAGAGCTCCGAGAGCTCCTGGATTTCAAGATCTTCGTGGACACCGATGCCGACGTCCGTCTCATCCGCCGGCTGCGTCGGGACCTCGCCGAGCGGGGCAGGACGCTGGAAGGAGTCCTCGACCAGTATCTGGCCACCGTTCGGCCCATGCACCTGGAGTTCGTGGAGCCTTCCAAGCGGTGGGCCGACGTGATCGTCCCGGAGGGCGGAGAGAACCGGGTGGCCCTGGAGATGGTCGTGGCCCGGCTGGAGCAGCTCTTGACGGATCGGTAGAACCGTCAGTGCTGGCAGCCGGGGCAGTAAAAGGTGGACCGACCCGCCTGGGTCCGGCGGCGGACGGGTCGGGAGCACCGGGGACAGGGCTCGCCCTCTCGATCGTAGACCGCCAGGTGGGCCCGGTTCCGACCCGGAGCTCCGGTCCCGTCGACGAAATCCCGGAGCGTGGTGCCGCCCCGGGCGATTCCCTCCTCCAGGACCTCTCGGACGGCCTCGGCCAGGGTCTTCCATCTCGCTGCCCCGATCCGGGCCACGGACCGGCCGGGATGAATCCCGGCCCGGTGCAGGGCCTCGCTGGCGTAGATGTTTCCCACCCCGACCACGACCCGGGCGTTCATGAGGAAGCTCTTCACGGGAGCCCTCCGGCCCTCTGCCCGCCTTCGCAACGATCCGGGACTCCATTCCTCCCCCAGGGGCTCGAGGCCGAGGTGGGCAAAGTGGGGATCTCGCCGCCAGCTCTCCTCCTCCAGGGCCAAGACCAGGCCGAAGCGTCGGGCATCCACGTACCGGAGGCGTTCCTCCCCCTCCAGATGCCAGGCGAGGTGCTCGTGCTTCTCCCGGGGCACCGGTTCGGGCACCAGGGTCAAGCGGCCGCTCATGCCGAAATGGAGGGCGAGGACACCGGACCGATCGTCCGGGAGCAACAGATACTTTCCCCGGCGATCCGGCGGCCGGAATCGGCGGCCGGACAGGGCCTGGAGAGAGGGTTCGTCCACCGGTTCCCGGAGATCGCCCCGGTGCACCTCGACGGTGAGGATCCTCCTCCCTGCAATCTCCGGCCCGAGGGTCCGTCGAACGACCTCCACCTCCGGTAGCTCCGGCATCGGGGCTCAAACCCCGAGCTCGGCCAGGAGCCGGGCCAGCGCGGCCTTCCGGTCTCCGCTCTCCCCCTTCAGGGCCTGCTCCGCCTCCAGCACCTTCCAGGGGAGGGAGGCCGCGGTCTCCGACGACAGGCGTCCCGCGGCGAGATAGGCCCGATGGAGCCGGAACGGATGGAGTCGTCCGAGGGGATTCGGGATCCCCTCCGGGAGCTCCCGGGAGAGGGCCGGAGCCAGGCGGTCCTTGAATCGAGAATAGCTTCCCTCCCCGGCCGGGATCTCGAGCCGATCCAGGAGTCCCCGGATCGCCACCAGCTGCCGGCAGAAGGAGGCCAAGAGGGAGAAGAAGCTGAAAAGGGCCCGGTCCGAGGACTCCGCACCTCCGAGCATCCGATCCAGGCGATCCAGGGCGTCCCCGGTCCGTCCCTCGCCCACGGCGTCCAGGATCGCCCACACGTCCTCCTCTCCTCGGTCCTCCACGTTTTTGGTCACCAGCCTCCGGTCGATGGCCTCTCCGCCGGAGATCTCCGCCAGCTTCCGGTACTCGGCCGCGAAACGGGCCGTGGTGTCTCCCCGGGCCTGGGAATCCCGGCGGCCCTCCTGTCGCAGTGTCCTCCGGGCCAGCTCCTCCAGGGCCTCGCCGCGGATCTCCACCCCGACATCCTCCTCGAGCCGAGCGGCCAGGCGATCGACTCCTCGCCAACCTCCCCGGCGCTGGGTGGCCACCGTTCCCGCCTCGTGCAGGGACTCCCGTTCCCGGAGCCGGGTGACCAGGGGATGATCTTCGGCCACGGATCGCTCGGCGAGGATCAGGGCGTGTCCCGTGGGGAGACCCCGGCGGAGAGCGTCTCCCAGGAGGGTCAACGCCTCGTCCCCGATCCCCTGGAGATCCTCCCCGACCGCGGCCGCCAGGAGATCCGTCAGCTTCTGGCGCCGGCTCTCCGCCTGTCGCTTCCCGAGGCGTCCCCGCTTGTTGCCGGCCAGGGCCCAGTCGGGGAGCTGGGCCACCGCTTCCCCGGGATCCTGCTTCCCAGGGTCGATCTCGAAGAGCCGGAGGGCCTGGAGCAACCGGGTGGCCGACTCCCGTTGCGGCGAGGTGAGACCGGAATCCGAGGGTTCGTCCGCCTCCAGGGCCTCGGCCACCAGGCCCGCCGCCTCCTTCCGATCCGCCAGGATCGCCGAATCCACCACCAGGACCACCTTCCCGGGAGAGAAGAGAGAGAAGGTCTGGAGATCGTCCAGAAGCGGCACCAGATCCTCGGGCCGCCGACGGACCTGTATCTCGCAACCGAAGCGATCGACCAGGGCCGTGGCCAGGCGACGGGCGGCGGGCTCGGCCAGGACCAGATCTCCGACCACCAGGTAGACGGGCTCCGGATCGCCGGATTCGATCTTCGCCACCAGCTTCTCGATCGGGTCGGACATCTTCCTGTTCCTGGGCTAGAGCCTATCCCAGGACCGGGAGCGTTGGTGTCGGTGGTCGGCGGGGCCGACAGGGGTGCAGCCATCGTCGAGGAGCGGCCGGTACGAAGCGACCGGGAGAACGCCGAGGACGGTCATCCGACCACGTTCCCGCTCCCCGAGGGGTACCAGGGCTCCACGGCCAGGAGCGACGGCCCGACCGAAAGAGAGGAGCCCGTCGGCTCCCAAAAACGGAGTCCCGAGGCGGGCGGCTCAGTCTTCCTCGAGCATCCCGTTCTCGTCCAGCTCCTGACACTCGACACAGTAGCGGGCCGCCGGCATCGCCTCCAGCCTCGGAACGCCGATCGGTCGCTCACAGTGGATACACGAGCCGTAGAAGCCCTCGTCGATCCGGTTCAGGGCATCCTCGATCCGGATCAGCTCCGTCCGCTCCCCGCTGGACAACGAGAAGAGGAGCTCTCTTCGGTAGGCGTTGTTGGCCCGGTCCACGAGATCGTCCGTCTCGGCGTTGCTCGCCGCCTGCCCGGCCTTCACGTCGCTCTCGTAGAGGTCGAGGATCTCTTCCCTTCGCGTTTGCAGCCGCTCCCGGACGGCCTCCTCTCCCCCGAGCTCCTCCATCACCTTGGTCTGTCGCTCCTTCGTGTCCACCGGATCCTCCTCGCGAATCGATCCCGAATCTCGGAACCGACGAATGGCAGTGGCGCAGATCCTACTCCATCCAGGGGCCGGAGCAAAGAGCCTCTCGGTATCGAGAGATCCGGAGGCCCGGTTCCTTCCCCGGGACCGGGATGGCGTCGAGCCCTCAGAGCCCGGAGCGATGGTACGCACCGCCCGAGCGGATCGAAAACGCCCGATAGAGCTGTTCGTAGACGACGACCCGGGCCAGGGCGTGGGGAAGGGTGAGGGGGCCCAGGGACCAGCGGCGATGGGCCTCCATCCGGAGCTCCGGATGGATCCCGAGATCCGAGCCGACGACGAAGGCGAGAGGGTGGGGCCACTCCTCCCACCATCGATTGATCCGGACCGCGAAGGCCCGGGAGGACTCCGATCGGCCCCGTCGATCGAGGACCACCGTCCGGCAGGGGTCCGGCAACCCTCCCCGGATCGAGTCCGCCTCGGCCACCAGGCGCTCGAGACCTTCCCCGGGAGCCGGCTTCAGAACCAGATCCCGGACGGAAGCGAACCTCTCCAACCGCTGCCGATACTCTGCTGCGAGCTCCTCGAAGGCATCCTTCCGTCTCCTGCCGATCCAGAGGACCACGATCTCTCGCACAGTAGCGAGAGTACCAGGTCCGGGCTGCTATCCTTGCCGCTCCATGACCGCCCGATCCGCCCGCGAAGAACAGGAAGCCGCCCAGAGGAGGAGTCTCTGGGGAGCCCTCGCACTGGGCGCGGTGGCGGTGGGCACTCCCGCGCTTCTCTATCTCCTCCGGCGCAAGCGGAGCCCGGGCCTGACGGCACCCCGATGGGGGCGGGATCAATCCACGCACTGGCGAGGCCAGGAGATCGTGTTCGAGACCGTGGGGAGCGGCTTGCCCGTGGTCCTCCTCCATTCCCTGGGTCCCGGGCACCACGGGGAGGAGTGGTCCCGGGTGGCGGTTTCCCTGGGCGAAGAGCATCGCATCGTGGTCCCCGACCTGCCGGGATTCGGACGATCCGCCGGCGTCACGGGCCAGCTCGACAGTCGGATCCTCGTCGATTTCGTCCACGACTTCCTCGCCGACGTCGTCCGGACTCCGGCCGTGCTGGTCGGGGTGGGCCGGACGGCGTCCTACGCGGTCCAGGTGACGGCGGAGGCCCCTGCCCTGGTCCGGGCCCTGGGCCTGGTCGCACCCCGCGGCCTCTCCACCGCCCAGGGACCGCCGAGACCAGGGGATCGCCTGGTGAGGTTCCTTCTGCGGCTCCCGTGGCTGGCGGGCCTGGCCCTCTGGTGGTGGACGACCCGGGGGGGGATCTCCCGGCATCTCCAGGAGGAGGTCTTCGCCAGCCGGGAGCGGGTGGACGCCCGGGCCCGAAAGCAGTACCACGCCGCCGCGAACCAGCCGGGTGCCCAACGGGCCCTGGCCGCCCTCCTGGCCGGGCGCCTCGAGCTCGACGTCCGGAAGGTGGTGGAGACGATCGACGTTCCGACCTGGATCGGCTGGGGCCGTCTGTGTACCGCACCGCCGGTGGAGAACGCCCATCTCTGGCTCCACCGGATCCCCGGAGCGGAGCTCGAAATCTTCGAGGGCTCGGGACTCCTTCCCCACGCGGAGCGTCCGGGCCGGTTCGCCCGGGCGCTGAGCCGGTTCCTCGACGGCCTCTCAACCGAAAACCCCGACTGAAGCGAGTCTCCATGAGTTCGAAGGAGTTTCCCCCCGTTCCCTCCGGTTATCCCTTCCCCCGCCTGGAGGAGGAGGTCCTGGAGCGTTGGAAGCGAGACGAGGTGTTCCGACGGAGCCTGGAGAAACCGACCCCCGAGGGCGACTGGGTGATCTTCGAAGGTCCTCCCACGGCGAACAACGTACCCCACGTGGGCCATGTGGTGACCCGGGTGGTCAAGGATCTGTTCCCCCGGTACCGGACGATGCGGGGATATCGGGTGCTTCGCAAGGCGGGCTGGGACACCCACGGCCTCCCGGTGGAGATCGAGGTGGAGAAGAGGCTCGGATTCTCGGGCAAGGAGCAGATCGAGGAGTACGGGATCGCCGAGTTCAACCGGGCCTGCCTCGACAGCGTCCACACCTACGAGCGCCAGTGGCGGACCATGACCGAGCGGGTCGGATACTGGATCGATCTCGAGGATGCCTACTTCACCTACACCAACGAGTACATCGAGTCGGTCTGGTGGGCCCTGGCCCGGCTGTGGGAGAAGGGGCTCCTGGAGGAGGGTCACAAGATTCAGCCCTACTGTGCTCGCTGCGGCACCACCCTCTCCAGCCACGAGGTGGCCCAGAACTACGGCGAGATCGACGACCCCTCGATCTGGGTCCTCTTCCCGGCCCGTCCGGATCAGCGGGTGGAGACGGTCACGGGGAACCTCTGGGACGCCGGCCCCCACCTCCAGCTCGTGGCCTGGACCACCACCCCCTGGACGGTGCTGGCCCACGTGGCCCTGGCCGTGGATCCGGAGATGGTCTACCGGGTGATCGAGCATCCCGGAAATCCGGGGGTGCAGCTTCTCTTCGCCGACGAGCTGGAGGTCCCGGTACCGATGGTGGTCACCGACGAGCTCGGCGAGCGGAAACAGATCGATCTCCGGGATCGACCGGTCCTGGCGAAGGTCCGGGGAAGGGCCCTGGAGGGGCTGCGATACGAGAGACCCTTCACGTTCTTCGACCCCCCCGGAGACACCGAGGAGGAGGCTCCCTGGCGGGTCGTCCCCGGCGACTACGTCACCGCGGACGAGGGCACCGGCCTGGTCCACACCGCGCCCCCCTTCGGGGAGGAGGACTACGAGACGGGCCGGCGCTGCGATCTCCCCTTCTATCTCTCGGTGGACGAGGAGGGTCGAATCGTGGACGAGGTGGAGCCCTTCGCCGGCCAGTGGTTCAAGGACGCCGATCCGGCGATCGCCCGGAGCCTGAAGGAACGGGGACGCCTGCTCCATCGGGCCCGCTACACCCACAGCTATCCCTTCTGCTGGCGGTGCGACACCCCGCTGCTCTACTACGCCACCGAGAGCTGGTTCGTGACCACCACCGAACGCAAGCAGGAGCTGGTGGAGGCGAACCGGAGGATCGACTGGCGTCCGGAGCACGTGGGCGAGGGCCGGTTCGGGAACTGGCTGGAGAACATGGTGGACTGGGCCCTCTCCCGGAGCCGGTACTGGGGGACGCCGCTTCCGGTCTGGAGGTGCGACAGGGACGAATGCGAGGAGACCTTCGTTCCCGACTCCTACCAGGCCCTCTTCCAGGCTGCGGGACGGGAGACTCCGGAGGATCTCTACGACCGGGAGCAGTTCGATCCCCACCGTCCCTTCATCGACGAGATCGTCTGGGAGTGCGAGGAGTGCGGAGGCACCCTCCGGCGGGTCGAGGAGGTGATCGACGCCTGGTTCGACTCCGGATCGATGCCCTTCGCCCAGTATCACTATCCCTTCGAGAATCGAGAGCTCTTCGAGGACCAGTTCCCCGCCGACCTCATCTCGGAGGCCGTCGATCAGACCCGGGGCTGGTTCTACACCCTCCACGTTCTGGGCACTCTCCTCTTCGACTCCGTGGCCTACGAACACTGCGTGGTACTGGGCCACGTGAACGACGAGGAGGGCCGGAAGATGTCCAAACGCCTGGGCAACGTGGTCGAGCCGATGTCGGTGGTGGCGGAGACGGGAGCCGACGCCCTCCGATGGTATTTCTACCGGTCCAATCCCGAGCAGCCCGCCCGGTTCTCGGCCCGTCTCGTCCGGGAGGCGGCCCAGCGATTCCTCCTGCCCCTCTGGAACGCACTCTCCTTCTTCACCATCTACGCCAATCTCGACGGCTGGGGCCCGGACAGCGGGGAGACCGTTCCCTTCCGGGAGCGCCCGCCCCTGGATCGCTGGATCGTCCTGCGCCTCGACCGGGCGCTGACCCGGAGCACCGAGGCCCTGGACGAGTTCCGGATCGCCGACGCCGCCCGGGAGATCGAGGAGCTGGTCGAGGAGCTCACGAACTGGTACATCCGGAGGAGCCGGGACCGTTTCTGGGCCTCGAGCGAAGAGGGAGGAGCGTCGAAGGAGAGCGCCTACCAGACCCTCTACCAGGTCCTCACCACCCTGACCCGGATGCTCGCCCCCTTCACTCCCTTCCTGGCCGAGACCCTCTGGGAGCACCTGGTCCTCAGTCAGGACGAGGACGCCGCGGATAGCGTCCATCTGGTCTCCTGGCCCGAGACCCTGGATCGCCGGGACGACGAGCTCCTGGAGTCCATGGCCGCCGTCCAACGCATCGTCGCCCTGGGACACGCGGCCCGGAATTCCCACGGCCTCAAGACCCGTCAGCCCCTGGCCGAGGTCACCCTGGTCGCCACCGACGCCCAGCTCCCCTCCCTGGTCGGACCCCACGAGGAGCTCCTCCGGGAGGAGCTGAACGTGAAGCGGGTGACCTGGGCCGAAGAGCGGCAGCGCTACGTCAGCCACGAGGTCCGGCCGGTCTTCCCGAAGCTCGGCCCCCGCTTTGGAGCCGAAATGCCCCGGGTCAAAGAGGCCCTGGAGAAGGCCGACGGCGATGCCCTGGTCAGGCGCCTGGAGGAAGATGGCGAGATCACCCTCCAGATCGACGGTGCGACCGTCGAGCTCGCCGCCGACGAGGTCGAGGTCCGACTCCGGGAGCGGGAGGGGATGGCCACCGAGGGAGACCGGGAGCTCCTGGTGGCCCTGGACACCGAGCTCACCCCCGAACTGGTGCGAGAAGGTCTGGCCCGGGAGGTGATCCACAAGATCCAGCTCGCCCGCCGGGACGCCGATCTCGAGTACTCGGACCGGATCCGGGTCCGCTACCGGACCGGAGGAGCCCTGGAGGAGGCGATCGACTCCCACCGAGAGCACATCGCCGGCGAGACCCTGGCCGTGGCCCTAGAGCCCGCGGATCGGTCCGAGGAGCTCGAGACCACGGAGGTGGACGGGGAGAAGCTGGCATTCCGGATCGAGAAGGTCTGATCCCCGCAGACAGTCCGGACGCCGGCGAAAGGACGATCCGGCCGTGAAGGACAAGCGACAGCAGAGAACGAGAAACCGAGAACCGGAGCTCCCATGAGCATCTTCAAAGCCTACGACGTCCGGGGCCTCTACCCCTCCGAGCTGAACGAGGAGAAGGTCGAGAAGATCGGTCGCGCCTTCCGTCGGGTTCTGGCCCAGGACGATTTCCCCTCCGGGAAGGAGGTCGTCGTGTCCCGGGACATGCGCTCCCACAGCGAGCCCCTGGAGGAGGCCCTGATCCGGGGCCTCCGGTCCGCCGGCCTCGACGTAGTCACCATCGGGCTGGCCACCACTCCCATGAACTACTTCGCCGTGGGCCGCCATCGGACCGCCGGCGGCGTCCAGGTCACGGCCTCCCATAACCCCTCCGAGTACAACGGCCTGAAGTTCAGCC
>JAWVZJ010000046.1:0-11244 GCA_033722255.1 Thermoanaerobaculia bacterium
GCCGCCGGTCCAGGCCAGGCCCTCGGCGGGGCCCAGCTCCACTCCCCGGGCCTGGAGCCGATCGGCGACCCAGAGACTCACCGCGGAGTCGGTCCCGTCCGGCCCCAGGGGATCGACGAAGAGATCCAGAGCCACGGCGGTGGCCAGGGGCCCGACGAGCTGGAGGATCGAGGAAACGACGATCAGGACCACGGCCAGGACCATTCGACCCTTGTAGGGCCGAACATACCCGAGGAGGCGGGCCATCAGCCGGGAATCGTATGCTTTCCCCAGCTCCTCCTCTTCGTGGAATGCGGCGACCTCGGTCATCGGAGCTCGAGTGTAGCGCCCGGTGTCCGTCGACGGTGTCCGCCGATGTCGTGCTAAACTTTCTTGCTACGATCTAGACAATGCAATCTGGAGGTCAGTCCCGATGCCGCCGACCCTGAACGAGCTCCTGAAAACCATGGTCGATGAAGGAGCTTCGGATCTCCACGTCACGACCAACACCCCGCCCCAGATCAGGATCGACGGGAAGCTCAAGCCGCTCAAGTACGAGCCGATGAGCCCGAGCCAGTCGAAGCAGATGGCGTACTCGATCCTCACGGACAACCAGAAGCACCGGTTGGAGGAGAACCTGGAGATCGACTTCTCCTTCGGGATCAAGGGTTTGGCCCGCTTCCGGGCCAACGTGTTCCATCAGAGGGGAGCGATCGGGGCCGCATTCCGACAGATCCCGTACGAGATCCGGGGCTTTCGGGAGCTCGGCCTGCCTCCCGTGGTGGAGAAGATCTCGGAGAAACCCCGGGGGCTGGTCCTCGTCACCGGCCCCACGGGTTCCGGCAAGTCCACGACCCTGGCCGCGATGATCGACAAGATCAACCGGGAGCGGCACGAGCACATCATCACCATCGAAGATCCGGTCGAGTACCTCCACAGCCACAAGAACTGCATCGTCAACCAGCGGGAGCTCCACGCCGACACCCACAGCTTCGCGAACGCCCTCCGGTCGGCCCTGCGACAGGATCCGGACGTGGTGCTGATCGGTGAGATGCGGGACTTCGAGACGGTGGAGTCCGCCCTCCGGATCGCGGAGACCGGGCATCTGACCTTCGCCACGCTCCACACCAACTCCGCCGCCCAAACCATCAACCGGATCATCGACATCTTCCCCGCCCACCAGCAGTCCCAGATCCGGACCCAGCTCTCCTTCGTTCTGGAGGGCGTGCTCTGTCAGTCCCTCCTGCCGAGGGCCAGCGGCAAAGGCCGGGTGATGGCGATGGAGATCCTGGTGCCGAGCTCCGCCATCCGGAACCTGATCCGGGAAGACAAGATCCATCAGATCTACGGAATGATGCAGACCGGCCAGTCCAAGCACGGGATGCAGACCTTCAACCAGTCGTTGGCCTCGCTGTACTTCCGTCGCTTGATCAGCCTTCAGGTCGCCCTGAACCGGTCTTCGAAGCCGGACGAGCTTCAAGACATCATCTCCCGGGGTCCCGGAGCCCTCGGGATGAGCACCCAGGGCGCGAGGGGCAGCCGACAGGCCCGCTAAGGAGAAGACGCCATGCCGAACTTCGTCTGGAAGGGAAAGACACGGACCGGAGGGACCCAGGAAGGGGTCCTCCTGGCGGAGAGCCGTGCCGCCGCCGAGGCGACGCTGCGTCGCCAGAACATCCAGGTCACGAGCATCAAGGAGAAGGGCAAGGAGATCGCGATCCTGCCCAAGCTCCCCCAGCGGATCTCCGAGAAGCGAGTCGCCATCTTCACCCGACAGTTCTCGGTGATGCTCGATGCCGGCCTTCCCCTGGTCCAGTGTCTGGAGATCCTGGGCTCCCAGGAGGAGCACCGGACCTTCCGGGAGATCATCCAGAAGATCCGCTCCGACGTGGAGCAGGGAGCGTCGTTGGCCGACGCCATGCGGAAACACCCCAAGGCCTTCGACAACCTCTACGTGAACATGATCGCCGCCGGAGAGGCCGGAGGAATCCTGGACATCATCCTCCAGAGACTCTCCACCTACATCGAGAAGACCGTCAAGCTCAAGAGTCAGGTCAAGAGCGCCCTGATCTACCCGGCGGCGGTGATCGCCATCGCGATCCTGGTGGTCTGGATCATCCTCTGGAAGGTGATCCCGGTCTTCGCCCAGCTCTTTGCCGGCCTCGGCGGCGAGCTTCCCCTCCCCACCCGGATCGTGATCACCGCCAGCCGCTTCCTCGGGCGCTACAGCCTCTTCTTGATCCCCGTCATCATCCTGGGCGCTTTCGCCTTCAACCGGGCCTACAAGAACTCGGATCGCTTCCGGTACGTCGTGGACGCGGCGTTGTTGAAGATCCCGATCATCGGAATGCTGCTTCGGAAGATCGCCATCGCCAGGTTCTGCCGGACTCTCTCCACCCTGACGTCGTCCGGAGTGCCCATCCTCGACGGCCTCGAGATCACGGCCAGGACCTCCGGGAACGCAGTCATCGAGGAGGCGGTCCTGGCAGTCCGGAAATCCGTCGAGGAGGGAAAGACCGTCTCCGAGCCCCTGGGACAAACGAAGGTCTTCCCCCCGATGGTGGTCCAGATGATCGGCGTCGGCGAGCAGACGGGAGCCCTGGACCAGATGCTCTCCAAGATCGCCGACTTCTACGAAGACGAGGTGGACACGGCGGTCTCCGGCCTCATGAAGCTGATCGAGCCCATCCTGATCACGGTGCTGGGCGGGATCATCGGCTTCATCGTGGCCGCCATGTACCTCCCGATGTACTCGATCCTCCAGAGGATCGGGTAAGGGACCTGCGCCCGCCCGTCCGAGCCGCGGCGTCGCGTCTCCCGCCCGGATGGGCTCCCATGAGCTCTGACCTTCCGGAGACGACGGGATGACGAGCGAGACCTCCTCGATGCACTCCTCGGGCCCTTTGGGGTCCCGGCGTCTTCCCTCCTTCCGGAAGCTGCCCCTCCTGCCCCTGGGAGTCCGGGACCCGGAGCTTCTGCGCCGTCAGCTCAAATGGCTGATCGGCATCCGCATCCTGCTGGTGACCAGCGTCCTGATCCTGTACCTCCTCCTGAGCCTGCTCCCCCAGGAGCCGTTGGAGGAGGTCGATCCTCGCTTCCTCTTCCTGATCAGCGGTCTGACCTACGGAGCGTCCCTGGTCTACATCGGTCTGCTCTCGTGGCTCCACGATCGGGTCGTGGCCCAGGCCTACACCCAGTTTCTCGGCGACCTCCTGATCATCACCGCCCTGGTCTTCTCCTTCGGGGGCGCTTACAGCCCCTTCTCCATGCTGTATCTCGTGGTGATCAGCGTCAGCGCGGCGCTGCTCCGCCGGCGCTCGTCCATCCTCGTGGCCAATGTCGCCTACCTCCTCTACACGGGGGTGCTCCTGGCGATCCACTTCGACTGGGTCCAGCCGCCCCTGGCTCCCGCCGAGACGATCGGTCTGGGGCGGTTGGCCTACGACCTGGTGGCCCATCTGGTGGGGTTCTACGGTGTCGCGCTGTTCACCTCGTACCTGGCCGGCAACGTGAGCCGGGCCGAGCAGGAGCTGGAGGAGAAACAGGAGAACCTGGCCGATCTCCGGGTCGCCTATCACGACGTGGTCCAGTCGATCTCCAGCGGGGTGGTGACCACCGACCTCGACGGACGGATCACGAGTATCAACCGGGTCGGCGAGCAGATCCTCCGGAAGGAGGCCTCGGACCTGCTGATGCGGCCGGTGACGGAAACGGGCATGTTCTCCCGGGAGAGCTGGACCGAGCTGACGGCCTCGGGTCCGCACCCCCTGCAGAGCCGGCGAGAGGTGGAGGTCTCCCTGGAAGACCCGCCGGAGGAGGCCGTTCTCGGATTTTCCCTCGCCCCGTTGACGAACGCGCACGGCGAGCAGGAAGGCTACATCCTCGTGTTCCAGGACCTCACCGAATGGAGAAAGCTCCAGGAGAAGGTCCGAATGACGGATCGGATGGCGGCGGTGGGGGAGATGGCGGCCGGACTGGCCCACGAGATCGGGAATCCCCTGGCCGCCATCTCCGGTTCCGTGCAGATGCTCGCTCCGGCGGTAGCGGGAGAGCCCCAGCAGGAGAAGCTGGTCCGGATCCTGGTCCGGGAAAGCCAGCGACTCGACCGGACCGTCAAGAGCTTCCTCCAGTTCGCCCGTCCGAAGGAACGATCCAGCGTCCCCTTCGACATCCCGGAGCTCCTCCGGGAACACGTCGCGCTGCTGAAGAACAGCTCCGAGAAGACCGACGCCCACGAGGTGGAGCTGGACCTGGAGCCGGACCAGGTGACCATCCTCGCCGACCCGGACCAGATCTCGCAGATCTTCTGGAATCTTGCACGAAACGCCCTCCGGGCCATGCCCGAGGGAGGTATGCTCCGTATCTCGGGACGGGTCGTGGGAGAGCACTACCGCCTCGCCGTCCAGGACGAGGGCCAAGGGATGAGTGAAAAGGAACGGGCCAATCTTTTCCATCCGTTCCAGTCGTTCTTCGACGACGGGACGGGGATCGGGATGGCCATCGTGTACCGGATCGTCGAGGAGCACGGAGGCAGCCTCGACGTGGAGAGCAGCCCGGGAATCGGTACCACGATCACGGTGAAGATCCCTCTGGGCACTCCCGCCGAGGCGGAAGACCTTCAGGAGGCCCGGGGATGAGTCACCTCCTGGTCGTGGACGACGAGGAGAGTCTCCTGGAGTTCCTCTCGCTCCTCCTGGAAGAGGAGGGGCACGAGGTGGCCACCGCCACCTCGACCCAGGCCGCCCGGGACCTGCTGGGAGACGGGGACGACTACGATCTCGTTCTCTGCGACATCTACATGCCCGACGGCAGCGGGATGGATCTCCTCCAGCTCATCAAGGAGGATCATCCGGAGACCTCGGTGATCATGATGACGGCCTACACGTCGACGAAATCGGCCATCGAGGCCATGCGGCTGGGTGCCTACGACTACCTCTCCAAGCCCTTCGACGTGGACGAGGTGAAGGTCCTCGTCGAGAAGGCCCTGGAGAAGACGGAGCTGGTCTCCGAGAATACCTATCTTCGTCGCGAGCTGGAGGGCAAGTACACATTCGAGAACATCATCGGCAAGAGCCCGGCCATGCAGGAGATCTTCTCCCTGATCGGCCGGGTGGCCCGGACGAACTCGACGGTCCTGCTCCAGGGTGAGAGCGGGACGGGAAAGGAGCTCATCGCCCGGGCGATCCACTTCTCCAGTCCCCGGAGCAAGCACCGCTTCCTCACCATCAACTGCGGTGCGATGCCCGAAAATCTCCTGGAGAGCGAGCTCTTCGGTCACGAGAAGGGCGCGTTCACCGGGGCCCACAAGGAGAAGAGGGGGCTGTTCCAGGAGGCCGATCAGGGCAGCCTGTTCCTGGACGAGATCGGAGAGATGGACCCGAGTATGCAGATCAAGCTCCTCCGGGTCCTCCAGAGCAAGACCGTCCGAAAGGTGGGAGGCACGGAGGAGGAGCCGGTGGACGTCCGGATCATCGCGGCCACGAACCAGAACCTCGAGACCCTGGTGGAGGCCGGGAGATTCCGGGAGGACCTCTACTACCGAATCAACGTGATCCCGATCCACCTCCCGCCTCTTCGAGAGCGCCGGGAGGACATCCCCCTCCTCGTCGATCACTTCCTCCGAAAGTTCGCGGCCGAGATGGAGATCGAGCCCCGCCGCCTCACACCGGAAGCCATGCGGGTCCTCGAGACCTACCGTTGGCCGGGGAACGTCCGGGAGGTGGAGAACGTCGTGGAGCGGAGCCTGGCCCTCTCCACCGGCTCGGTCATCGAGAAGGAGGACCTTCCTCGGCAGCTCCTGGACTCGGAGGACACCCTCCTCCACCGGGTCACCCTCCCGGAAGGGGGGATCGACCTGGAGGACTACCTGGACGATCTCCGGGCCGATCTGATGGCCCAGGCCCTGGAGAGGATGGACGGGGTGCAGACCCGGGCTGCGGAGCTCCTGGGCATGACCTTCCGCTCGTTCCGCTACTACGCCAAGAAGGTGGGTGTCGTGAAGGGCCCCGGAGACCGTGACTCCGAAGCCGAGGAGGAGAGCTCGGCGGAGGGCTCCTCCCCGGACGATCGCTGAAGCGGTATCCTGAACCGATGACGACCGAAGATCCGGAGCGAACGGACGACGACTCGGCGAAGCCCTCGCCGTCTCCCGTCGCCGTGCTGCCGGAGGCCGAGAAGGCCGTCCGGAGCCAGGGACGGGCCGCCCTCTGCCAGATCGTGCGCTGTGAGGGCTCGACACCCGGCAAGCTGGGCTGGAAGCTCCTGGTCCGGCCGGACGGGACCCGCTTCGGCAATCTGGGAGGCGGAGCGTTCGAAGCCATGGTGGAAGCCGATGCCCGGGAGATGCTCGCCGACTCCGGCAGCTCGTCTCGGGTCAAGCGGTACTACCTGACCGAGGAGGCCGTCCAGGGCGACGCCACGGGGATGGTCTGCGGAGGGATGATCGAGGTGTTCCTCGAAAGGCTCATCGCAGCTCCCCTGGTGGTGATCTGCGGAGGAGGACCGGTGGGACAGGGGGTGGCCCGAGCCGCGAAGCTCGCCGGTTTCGACCGGCTGGTGGCCGACGATCGGGAGGCCTTCCGGGATCCCCGGCTCTTCCCCTCCGGGACGGAGCTCGCCGAAGTCGACCGAGAGTACGGCTCCGATTTCCTCGGCCCCTTCGCGGAGAGGGAGCTCCACGTGACCATCGTCTCCCGATGCTGGGAGACGGACGCCGCGGCCCTGGCCTCGGTGATCCGTCAGGCTCCACCCGGACTCCGGTACGTGGGCCTGATGGGAAGCCGCCGGAAGATCGAACGGGTCCGGCGAGAGGTGGAGGACAGGGGATACGAGCTGGCCGATCTGCCCCTCCACGCCCCGATCGGGCTCCCCATCGGCGGGGACAGCCCAGGAGAGATCGCCATCTCCGTGCTGGCGGAGATCGTGCAGCTGAGGACCCGGCGGGAGAGCTCCCGGGAGACCCGACTGCAGGCCGTCCAGGAATCCTGAGCGAGACGGGACGTCCGGTGGACCTCTCGATCCTCCCCGGTCTGAACGCCGGTCTCAACGCCCTGGCGACGGTGGCCCTGGTCGCCGGCTACCTCCTGATCCGGAACGGTCGCTGGCGATTGCACCGGAACGCCATGATCACGGCCCTCGGGCTCTCGACGCTCTTCCTCTGCTCCTACCTCTTCTACCATTACCAGGTGGGCTCGGTCCGGTTCCAGGGCCGGGGTCCCGTCCGGGTCGTCTACTTCACGATCCTGATCACCCATACCGTCCTGGCCGCCACCGTGCCGATCCTGGCCGGAATCGCGGTCTACCAGGCCCTCCGGAGGCGATTCCCGCGTCACAAGGCGGTCGCCCGATGGGCCTTTCCGATCTGGCTCTACGTGTCGGTCACGGGCGTCATCATCTACTGGATGCTCTACCGCCTGGATCTCTGACGCGCCGAACTTTCTCTCCGAGGCACCCGGAAGACGGTCGATCGTGTAGCCGGGGCCGTGAGGCTCCGAAGGGTCAGGGTGAGGAGGCGAGGGACCGGGCATCTCGGGTCAGCCGGTCCAGCTCCTCCTCCTCGAAGGCGTCGTAGTAGCCCCGGACCCTGGCGTCGGCGTCGACGAGAACGAAGCGGGTGCTGTGGACGATGGGCTGGTCGGGCTCCGAGCCCGCTTCGGGCTTCGCCCGCTCGTAGCCCAGGAGCAGACCCTCCGTCACCAAACGCCGGATCTCCTCCTGCTCTCCGGTCAGGAACAACCAGTCCTCCTCGTCGGGATCGATCCCGCGGGAACGGGCGTAGTCGGCCAGGACCTCCGGTCGGTCGAACTCCGGATCCGTGGTCACCGAGACCCGCCGGACACCCCGGGGAAGAGAGGGTCCCAGGGAGCTCATCGTCTCGGTCATCCGCGGGCAGGAGAGCTGGCAGCGGGTGAAGATCAGGTCCACGATCCAGGGACGACCCGCGAGATCTCCCCGAGCCACCGACTCTCCCCGCTGGGAGCGGAGCTCGAACGGAGGAATCTCCGACACCACCGGAAGCTCCGCCCCTCCCTCCGGGCCGGCACCGGATCGGTCCCGGGACGCCGTCCACCACACGGCGCCGAGGCCCGCCAGCACCATGAGCATCAACCCCCAGAGCACGACCCGAATCCAGATCGCCTCGGGGGCCCGACCATCGTCTTCGGGAGCCGGATGGCTCTCGATGCCGTCCTCTCTCATTCTCGATCCCTCCTCACGGTGAGCCAGACCAGACCGAAGGCGGCGACCGTCAGGACCGCCGTCACCGACAGGGGCCAGAGGATCTCCTGGAAGGGACCGGCGGTCCGGGCCACCTCGGGCTGGAGGACCCATCGTAGGGCACTCACCCCATAGGTCAGCGGATCGGCCCAGGCGATGGTCCGGATCCACGGGGCGCTCCCCTGGAGCGGGAAGATGGCTCCCGAGAGCATCCAGGCCGGCACCAGGACGAGATTCATGACCCCGTGGAATCCCTGAGTGGAACGGACCCGCCAGGCGCAGGCCAGGCCCACTGCGGTCAGTGCCACCGCGAGCAGGGCGAGGATCCCCGCCGCGGCCAGAAAGCCGTCCACTCCGACCTCGATCCCGGCCCAGGGCGCCAGCAGAAGGAGCACGAGCCCCTGGAGCCAGGCCACGGAAGCCCCCCCGAGGACCTTCCCGCCGATCAGCGCCCGGCTGCCGGAGGGGGCGACTCGGATCCCCTGGAGAAATCCGGTTCGCCGCTCCTCGATCACCGAGATCGTGCTGAAGATCGCCGCGAAAAGGACCAGCAGAACGACGGTCCCGGGGAAAAAGTAGGAGAGAAAGTCCACTCCCTCGGCCCCTCCCCCGGGGACCCGGAAAGATCCCGCGAATCCGCTTCCGAGGAGCCACCAGAAGAGCAGGGGCGAGCCCACGGCGCTGGCGATCCGGCTGGGCCGGCGGACGAAATGGAGGATCTCCCGCCACCAGAGAGCACCGATCGGAGCGAGCCAGGTCCCGGTCACGGAGCGATTATGCACGATCCTCACCGTTCATGAGGTAGTCACCATGAGGGCTCGTCTCGAGACGCCGCAGACCTGTGTGTAGAGGAAAGGCTCGCGACCGAGAAGGGGGGACGCAGGCCTGCTGGAAGCGCGTCGAGGGAACCGCGGGGAGCGTCGCGCGGCGGGCAGGTCGATCCGGTGTCGCAGCAGAAGGCTCCTGTGGCTTCCGGGCGAATCCTGAGCTAATCCTCGAGTCTCTCTCCCGTCCGCCAGAGGAAGAGGTCCTCCAGCGTGGGGCGGGAGACCGTCAGGCTCTTCGACAGGGGTCGGATCTTCTCCAGGAGCTCCGAGAGGGAAAGCTCCCTCCGGGAATCCAGGAAGTGGATCACTCCCGGTTCCTCCCGGATCTCTCCGGATCCCAGGCCGGCCTCCTCGAGTCGCTCCCGCAACCGAGCCGGATCTTCGGTGCGGGCAGTGACCACCTCTTCTCCCAGGGCCGCCACGAGGGATTCGGGCTCGCCCCGGGCCACGACACGTCCCCGGGAAAGAAGGGCCAGGCGATCGGCCCGCTCTCCCTCCTCCATGAAGTGGGTCGTCAGGAGCACGGTGGTGCCTTCGTCGGCCCGGATGGCCTCCAGGAGCTCCCAGAGCCGGCGCCGGGCCGCCGGATCCAACCCCGTGGACGGCTCGTCCAGAAGGAGGAGGGGCGGTCGCGGGAGGAGGCTCTTGGCCACCTCCACCCGCCGGGAGAGGCCCCCGGAGAGGGTCTCCACCCGGTCTCCTCGCCGATCCGAGAGACCGAAGCGCTCCACGAGAGCACGGCTCCTCACCCGGATCTCCTGACCGGTCAGCCCGTAGAGGCGCCCGTGAAGACGCAGGTTCTCGGTCACGGTGAGGGACCCGTCGAGCCCCGGCGTCTGGAACACCACTCCGAGCCTCTCCCGGATTCGCCGCCGATCCTCCCGCCAGGGGATCCCCAGGATGTCCACCTCGCCCTCCTGGGGGGCCGCCAGGGTCGCCAGAAGCCGGAACAGCGTGCTCTTCCCGCTCCCGTTCGGACCCAGAAAGGCGAAGATCTCTCCGCTCTCGATCTTCACGTCGAGCCCGGCCAATGCCTCCCTCGCCTCTCCCGGGTACCGGTAGCGGACCCCTCGGGCCCGAATCGCCGGGTCTCTCACCCCCATCCGAGGAGCCGGTCCAGGACCAGGACCCCGAGGATCGCCGGCAGGTAGAAGACCGAGGCCAGCATCAGGCGGCGGGCATTCTTCACGCTCCGCTCCAGGGCGAACAGCGACGAAACTCCGAGGAAGACCAGGCCCAGGATGAGCGCCCCCGCGAAGTAGACCGCGTTCGCCAGTCCCAGCGCCGCCGGAAGCAGGCTCATGGGGACCAGGGCGGCGCAATAGAGGGTGGCCTGCCGAGCCGTCCGCAATCCATCGGGATCCCCGTGGGAGATCATCCGGAAGCCTCCCCTCTCGTAATCCGCCCGGTAGAGCCAGGCGATGGAGAGGAAGTGGGGGATCTGCCAGAAGAAGAGGAGACCGAAGAGGGCCCAGGCACCGACGTCGAGCCCACCGGTGACCGCCGCCCAGCCGATCATCGGGGGCACCGCTCCCGGAACCGCACCCACGACGGTGGCCAGGGGGCTGGCCCGCTTCATCGGTGTGTAGACGAAGACGTAACCGATCAGGGTGGCCGCCGCCAACACGGCGGTGAAGAGATTGACGGTCAGGGCGAGCTGGACCAACCCCAAGGTGGCCGCCGCCACGCCGAGGAGGAGGGCGATGTCCGGATGGATCCGACCTCCGGGAATCGGTCGATCCGCCGTGCGACGCATACGGGCGTCTCGGTCCCGCTCGACGACCTGGTTCAGGGCCGACGCACCCGCCGAGACCAGCGCCGTGCCCACGAGGGTGTGGAACCAGAGAGCCCAGGAAGGACCCGCCGAGGAGGCCAGGAGCATCCCCACGGCCGTCGAAACCACCACCATGGCCGTGATTCCGGACTTCATCAACACGCCCAGATCCTGCCAGGACAGATCGGTGACGGCGGACTGGGAAACGCTGGTTCTCATGGACGCGTCGAGGATTACGGGCGCGGTGCGAGAGTCTAGCAGCCCCACATGCCCGTCGCGCTGCTTTGGGCACCCATGAGGATGAAAATTGAACGATGGACGAGTCGATGGTCTGGGGCCGGCCCTTCGGCTCCGAGATCCGGGACCGGGAGGGGACGGCGCGGACAGGGCTGTCTTTGACCGGGAGGTCCGCGCCTGTGCACGTCTTCGCGCCGTCGGGGCACCCGCGCC
>JAWVZJ010000047.1:0-11197 GCA_033722255.1 Thermoanaerobaculia bacterium
CAAGCGCTCTTCTCCAATCTTCCCCTACGAACCTTGGTGCGGCGCGCAGATGCGCACAGGCGCGGGCCCACGGTCAAAGATCTGATAGTCTGCGCCGTCCCCTCCCGGCCCCGCTCCCGCAACCGGAGGACCGGCCCAGGCCCATCGAAGGGTCAGCTCCCAACTTCCATCCTCTCGAGTGCGCCGAGCAACGCGAGGAGCATGGGGGACCCCTAGATCGAGATCGATCCCTTCCGGAAATCCGTGGTCCCGATCCGGGCGTTGACCAGGACCGGATCGCCGTCGCCGGCGGCCTCCCGGGCCGCCTGGAGAGTCGAGGCCACCGCCTCGGGTCGATCCACCAGGAAGCCCCTGCCCCCGTAGCCCTCGGCCACGCGGTGGTAGTCGGTGGGGGCGAGCTCGGTGCCGACCAGGTCCCCCAGGATCTCTCCCTGGTCCCGGGCGATCTGCTGCCAGCTGGCGTCGTTTCCGATCACGGCGATCACCGGGAGGCCGTGACGGCGGAAGGTGTCGAGCTCGGCCAGGCTGTATCCCGCCGAGCCGTCCCCGTAGAGCAGCCACACCTCCGCCTCCGGTCGGACGAGCTTGGCCCCCAGGGCAAAGCCCGCCCCCACGCCCAGGGTTCCGAAGGGACCCGGGTCGAGCCAGGAGAGGGGACGCCGGGGCTGGACGATGTAGGAGGCGGTGGCCACGAAGTCCCCCCCGTCCACCACCAGGATGCTGTCCTCCGGGAGTCTCGACTCGATCTGTTGGCACAGCCGGAGGGGGTTGACGTGGTCCGTCTCCTCCCCGGCCGTCTCCTCCATCGAGTCCTCCCGCTCTCGGTCCCGGCCCCGGAGGATCTTCCGCCAGTCCTCCCAGCGGTCCCTTCCGGGGATGGCCTGGGCCAAGAGCCGGAGGAACCGTCCGGGATCGGCCAGGACCGCGAGATCGGGTCTCCGGTTCTTGTAGAGATCCTCGTCGCTCCGGTTGGCGGAGACCAGGCAGGCCTTTCGGGAGATCTGCCGTCCGTAGTCGAGGCGGAAGTCCATGACCACCCCGGCGAGGAGGACCAGGTCCGCCTCCTTCAGGGCCCGGCCCCGGCGGTGCCGCATCTGCAAGGGGTGATCGGCTCCCAGGAGCCCGCGGGCGGACCCGCTGAGATAGACCGGGAGATTCAGATGCTCCACGGCGTGGACCAGCTCGTCGACCTCCCGGGCCTCCAGGAGTGCCTGGCTCCCGACCAGGAGGACCGGGCGCCGGGCCTCCGCCACCTTCCGGGCCGCCTTCTTCACGGCCCGGGTGGAGGGGAGATCGATGGAGGGCTCCCGGGGGGAGGGGATCTCCACACCGTCGGATCCGGCGAAGAGCCGGAAGGTGTGCCACCGGAGGTACCAGGAGAGGAGCCGGGCTCCGAGACCGGCGTTCTCCCCGGGCTTCCCCTTGGCCGAGTACCACTCCCGGACCGTCTCTTCGTCGTAGAGAAGGTCCACCGGACACTCCACGAAGACCGGTCCCGGCACCCCGTCGGCGGCGATGGCGAAGGCTTCGGTCACAGCCCCCGGCAGGTCCTTGACTCGCCGAACAGAGGTCGCCCACTTCACGTGGGGTTGCATGAGGGCCCTCTGGTCGATGTCCTGGAGGGCACCGCGGCCTTCGAGGACCGTGGCCGTGGCGCCCCCGAGGATCACGAGCGGAGAGTGGGCCATCTGGGCGTTCTTGACGGCGGTGACGGTGTTGGTGAGACCGGGCCCGGCGGTGACGGCCACGGCTCCCGGTGTCCCGGTGAGCCGGGCCACCGCATCGGCGGCGAAGACGGCGGTGACCTCGTCCCGGGTGTCCACCACCCGGAGGCCCCGTTCCTTGGCTCCCACCAGGATCGGCGAGATGTGACCGCCGCAGAGGGTGAAGAGGAACCGGACTTCGTGGGCCTCCAGCACCCGGGCAATCAGGTCGCCTCCGTTCACGGGCTCTCCTCCTCCAGGACGTGACGGGGAAGGACCGGACAGCGGAACGTCCCCCGGAAGACCTCGGTCTCTCCCCGTCGGCCGACACAGAGGATCCGGGATGGCTCGTCGTCGGCCTCCCGACGGGCGTCCAGGATCACCGAGTCTCCCACTCGGACCGGGGCCAGAAACCGGACCTCGGCTCCGGCCAGCACCACCGTGGGCTCGTTCACCGCCAGCATCGCTGCGTGATCGGCGGCGGAGAAGAGAAAGCCTCCGTGGACCAGTCCGTGCTCGTCTGCCGCCATCTCCGGGACGGTCTCCAGCCGGACCCGGGCCCTCCCCGGAGCCACTTCCACGGGATGACCGGAGAGCTCCGGATCGATCTTTCGGTGTGTTCGACGGCGGGACGACACGGGAAGAGGTTATCTCATCGGAACGTGCTGTCGTCCGGGGCCAGCTCCGGATAGAGTCGACGATCGATGGCATCGAAGTGCCGGCGCCGGAGCTCCGGATCCCGTGCCAGCTCCTCCCGGAAGTCGGGATCGTGGAGGCTCTCCACCAGACGCCGGAGCTCCGGATCCGCGTCCATCTTCTCATCGAGATAGGGGTCACCCTCGATCATCTCGACTCGCCAGGCGATCTCCTGCTCGGCCCGGGAGCCGGAGACCCCTGTCGCGTGGGTCGTGGAGCCGGTCTCCGAGCCCCCCAGGGCTACCAGGCCGGTGAAGTCCCGGACCATTCGCTGATGGGCGGTGAAGAACAGAAAGCCCGTGCCGAAGACGAGAGTCGCCGTGAGAGCCATCTGGGCACCGAGGGTCGGACTCGACCCGGCGTCCCCCCGGGCCGGGGGCTGCTTCCGCCCTTCGGGGAGATTCCCGGCTTCCCGGCGGCACCGGACACACCCGGGCTGGGCGGCGGCGTTGAACTTCAGGCCGTGTCGCTCACAGGTCTCGATCCGGACCTCCGGGACGGAGTCGCTCACGGTGTCCCCCCTTCGTAGATCCGATGGAGCTCTGCCCGGTTCCTCCGGAACAGCAGGCCCACGAGATGGGGGAGGAGGAAGGCCCAGTAGATTCCCAGAGTGCCGGCCAGGGCCGCGCCCAACAACGGGATCGAGTCTCCGAGAGCTCCCCGGAGCCAGAACACGAGACCCAGGAGCAAGAAGGTCAGGTTGATCATCAGGAGACCTTCACCGCCGGTGGCGAAGAGGCCCTGGACGTGCTTGTCCACCCGGAGGGATAGATGGCGCCAGTGGACCCCGGCCGCGCCCCAGGCCATGAAGGAGAGGGCGGTTCCCAGCCAGAGACAGAGGGCGAAGCCGAGCCAGAACGGCAGGGAGGGCTCGGTGGTCGCCAGGCCGTCCCAGCCGAAGAGGGAAAGATAGACCAGGGCGGGCCCGTACTGGAGCCCGGCGATCACCAGGAAGGTCAGCAGCTCCACCAGCCGTTCTCCGAAGCTGTAGTACTCGGGCCAGTCCGGGAGCTCGTCCTCCCAGTCGACGGTGGTCTCGACGATCTTGAACTGGATGCCCACGAGGAGGGCGATCCATCCCAACCAGAGGAGAACCGAGATCGCCCAGGCCAGACACCCGATGCTCATGGAACCCATGGCCCGGATCCCGGTCACGAAGGCGAGGCTAATGAGGGCCGCGAAGAACAGGAAGAGCCCCGATCCCCGGAACGGGTAGAGAAAGGCGTCCCGGAGACCGTAGTCCATCCCCGCCTCCCGGCGTCGGTGGGCCTGGAGCTCCCGGACCGTGGCCGGGGCCTCCGATGCCAGGGGCAGGGCCCGTTCTCCGCAGAGGGTGCACAGGAGTAGGGCCCGGCTCTCCTCCACGCAGTCGAAACAGAGAGACTCGCCACAGCCGTCGCACTCGTATCCGGCGACCGACTCCGGGTGGTTGATGCAGCTCTGGATCAAGGGACGGTTCCTCCTTCCGAGGATTCCTCCCTCGGTGGGGGCGGTTCGGGCATCCTATCCGACGACGCCGAGCCGATTTTCGCCTCCGCTGCCAGACGGGCCAGCTTGGCCTGGAGACCCGACGGCAGGCGGTCCGGGGCCCCGTCGACGATCAGCTCCCGGACGATCTCCTCGGCCCGGTCCCGATTCCCCTCCCTCCACCGGGCCTCGGCCAGTCGAACCCGGAGGGCCTCCACTTCCGGATCCGGCGTCCCGTGCTCCTCCGCGTCCTGATCGACCCCCGCCAGGTAGGCGCTGGCCCGATCCGTCTCGCCCCGCTGGAGAGCCAGCCGGGCCAGGGTCTTGCCGGCCTCCGTCGCCTCCCGTCCACGCTCCAGCCGTCGGGCGAGCTGCCAGTAGAGCTCCAGGGCCGGCTCGTGCCGGGGCCTTCGGTGGAGGAGCTCCTCGAGCTGCTGCCACGCTCGGGGATGGATCCCCCGACGGAGGTCCTCCCGGATCGGGGCCAGAGCCGGATCCTCGTCCTCCAGGTCGGGCTCCTCCGGCGCCTCCGAGCTCGAGACCCCGAAGATGCGCCTGGACGTCGTGGCCGCCACGAGCCCGAAGGTGAATCCCCAGACGTGGGCCCAGTAGGCGACTCCCTCTCCGCCCATGTCCGGAGAGACGACGTCGGATCGCAGTGCCGCCAGGAGCTCGAAGACGAACCAGAGAGGGAGCATCAACCAGGCCGGGGCGGAGAAGGTGGCCACGGCGATCCCCAGGAAGACCAGGAACCGAATTTTCAGCCGGCCCCGGAAGACCAGGAAGGCTCCCATCACCGCGGCCACGGCCCCGGAGGCACCCACCAGAGGCACGGTCAGATGGGGGTACTGCAGGGCGTAGATCCCGCCGGCGAGTACCCCGCCCCCGAGATAGAAGGCCGCGAATCCCACCGGACCCCAGATCTCCTCCACGAAGGGACCCGTGAGGTAGAGGAAGAGGAGGTTGAAGAACAGGTGCAGGAATCCGGCGTGGAGGAACAGGTGGGTCACCAGGTTCGGAGCCTCGAGCTCCCCGGGGACCAGGCCTCCCCGACGGAGGGGGTGTCGATCCCGGCTCTCCTCCCAGGCGGCGGTCAGCTCGTCGAGACGCCGCTGTTCCAGGCCCACGGGGGCTCCCGCCGGGGCCGATCGCTCCCGACCGAAGGCCCGGTCCATCTCCTTCGGGGAGACCAGCTCCGGATCCGGCACCAGGTAGGGATGCCGGACCAGGTACTCCACCGCCTCCCGGCGGGCCTCCTCGGCTCCGGCGGCCCCCTGACTCCCGAGGGACCAGAGATGGACGAGGACCGCGAGCCCGATGATGGAGAGGGTGACCCAGGGAAGGCGCTCGACGGTGGCTCGCTCGTGGGAGAGGGGGACGATCATCGGTCTTCCTGGAGCTCGTTCCTCACCCGGTGTCGGCCCGCGGCTCGGAGGGAGCGCAGGAGCGTTCCGGCCAGGATGATGGCACCCCCGGCGATGGACCAGACTCCCGGCGTCTCTCCGTGGAGCCACCAGGCCCAGACCGGATTCAGCACCGGCTCCAGGAGCAGGAGCAGAGACGCCTCCAGGGCCGAGACCCGGCGGATGCCTTCTGTGAGGAACCAGTAGGCGATCCCGACCTGGACCACTCCGAGATAGAGGATCCATCCCCAGTCCGAGGTCTCCGACACCGAGATCGGAAGAGCCATCGGCAGGCTGATCAGACAGGCCAGGATGTTCCCGGCCACCACGGAGGCGGCGCCCCGGCCTCCGATCCCGGAGCCCGGACCCTCCCTCTGGAGCCACCGGAGGCCCACGATCGTCAGGGCCCAGGAGAGGCCGGCTCCCGCCGCCAGGAGATTGCCCGTGAGGGGATCGGCGGCGATCTCGGTGGTGGGAGGGCGGTCGACGAAGAAGAAGGTCATGCCCAGGGCGATCAGGGCCATCAGGGAGAGATCCTTCGTCCGGACCCTCTCTCCGAGGACCAGGGGACCCAGGAGGAGCACGTACAGGGGAGCCGTCGACTGGAGAAAGATCGTGTTCGCCGCCGTGGTGAGCTTGTTGGCCACCACGTAGAGGATCATGGTGGCGGCGTAGCCGAGGCCGACGATCCAGACCCGGGGCGAGGCCAGTCTCCGGGAGCGGGGGAGGAGGACGAGGAGGGTCAGGGCCGCCACTCCGGAGCGGGTGCTGGCCACCTGCCATCCGGTGAGCTCCGTCGCCTTGATCGCCGCTCCGCCGGTGGAGAAGAGAAGCGCCGCACCCAGGAGCCGTAGACGAGCCCCGGGGACGGAGCTCCCGTCGGAATCCGACGGCCGGGAGCTCCTTTTCGACCTCATGTCTCGGGCTCGCCTCCGGATTCCAGCCACGCCGCCGCCCGCTTCATGCCTTCCGGCGTCCCGGCGTCGAGGAATACCCCCTCGGGAAACCGGACCGAGTCCACCGGGAACCCCTCCTCGAGGGCCCGTTGCACGACGTCTCCCGGGTAGAGCTCCCGCTCGCCGCCGGCCCCGGAAGCGGTCCGCAAGAGCTCCGTGAAGCGTCGATCCCAGACCGCCTGTCCCCAGGCCCAGTCCAGCCCCCGGTCCGGTCCCTTCACGTGCACGGCCCGGACCCGGCCACGTTCGTCGAGCTCGACCATGTCCGAGCGTTCCGGCTCCCGGCAGGGGAACAGACCCAGAACGACGGCGGCGTCGGTCTCCTCCTGTCTCCGGCAGAGGGCGGCGAAGCTGTCCGCCGGTGCGTACACGATGTCCGGAAATCCCAGGGCCACCCGGTGTCCCTGCAGGAAAGAACCGGCGCCGACCAGGGTCTCGACCACGCTCCCGGTCTCGGTCAGCACCCGGTAGACCACGTCCACGCCGAAGTCTCCACCGTTGCGGATTCGCTCCGGGATGTCCCACTTCCCGGGTCGGAGCACCACGAGCCCCCGCCGGATCCCGCTGACGGCGAAGCTCCGGAGGAGCCGCCCCAGGCCCGTCACCGCCCGGGGCACGCCCCCCTCGGTCCGTTCGTAGCCCAGGGGGAGGACCTCCTTGGAGCAGGGGAGATCGCCCATGCGCGTCGCCTCTCCGGCCGCCGGAACGAGGCCCACGACATCCGGGAACAGGAGCGGATCCGAGACCATGGCGGCATTCTAGTCCCCTCCCGGCCCCGCTCCCGCAACCGGAGGACCGGCCCCAGACCATCGACTCGTCCATCGTTCGATTCTCATCCTCATGGGTGCCCGAAGCAACGCGACGGGCATGTGGGGCTGCTAGGCTCGGAATCACGCGTCGGAGCGACGTGGAAAGGAGGCCGAACGGTGAAACGACCCACGATGCGGATGGTGGCGGTGACGGCTCTCGTGCTGGCTTGCGGACAGACTCCGGAGGCCGGTACCGATCCGGAGCCGGTGGCCCCCGCCGAAGGAGCAGCTCCGGAGAGCGCCTCGAACGACGCTTCGGAGACCGCGGAGCCCTCCGGAGACGAGGGATTCGGGGCTCCGACGGGGGCTCCGCCGGCCCTGGACCTCGCCCGCCTGGAGATCGTGGATCTGACCCACTCCCTGGGGGAGGACACCCTGTTCTGGCCGACCTCGCCTTCGGGATTCGAGCTCGAGACCCTGGCCAGGGGCCAGACCGAGGGGGGATATTTCTACGCCGCCAACCGGTTCTGCACCCCGGAGCACGGGGGGACGCACCTGGACGCCCCCATCCACTTCGGGGAAGGCCAGCCTGCGGTGGATGCCCTCGAGGTGGACCGGCTCATCGGCCCCGCCGTCGTCCTGGACGTGACCGAGGAGGCCTCCGAGAACCCGGACTACCGGCTCGACCGGGCGTGGGTGGAGCGGTGGGAGATCAACCACGGTCCGATCCCGGAGGATTCGCTGGTGCTTCTCCGGACCGGTTGGAGCGACCGTTGGCCCGATCGGGAACGCTATTTCGGGAACACCGGGCCCGAGGACATCGAGAATCTCCACTTCCCCTCCTACGGGGAGGAGGCGGCCCGGTACCTGGTGCAAGAGCGCCGGGTCGCCGTCCTCGGGGTCGACACCGCCTCCATCGACTACGGCCAGTCGAAGGATTTCATCGTCCACCAGGTGGCGGCCCTGTCCGCCGTCCCCGGTCTCGAGAACTTGACCCGGCTGGATCGGCTTCCGCCCACCGGAGCCTGGGTCTTCGCCCTGCCGGCGAAGATCGCCGGGGGAACGGGCGCGCCGGTACGGGTCGTCGCCCTGATCCCGGAGGAGGGAGAGGCCGCGTCCGGAGAGGAGCCGTGAGGGCTGCGAGATGTCGCGAGCTTCGACCCGGATTCTCCGGATCGCCGTGGTCCTCGGTGTCCTGCTCCTACTCCTGGGATCGGGAAGCCTGATGATCGGGTCCGTGGTCCGGAGCATGGTCTACCCGACGCCGGGGGTTCCCGTGCCTTCACCTCCCCCGGATCCCCTGGAGGAGGTCGTGCTGGAGGACGATGGGAGAACGGTGCACGCCTGGTGGTCGCCGGCGCCGGGGGAGCCCACGGCCTGCCTCCTCCTGTTTCACGGGAACGGAGAGAACCTGGAGACGATGCGGATGTCGGGAGTGTTCCAGGAGTATCGGCGCCTGGAGATCTCGGTCCTGGTGCCGGACTACCCGGGCTACGGGCGGAGCGAGGGTCCCGCCCGGGAGGACAAGATCCTCTCCGCCGCCTCGGTGGCCTGGGCCGAGCTTCTCCAGAGGGCCGGGAGCTCCTGTCCAAGGATCCTCGGGGGGTGGTCTCTGGGAGCGGCGGTGGCGATCCAGACCGCCGCCCGGGATCCGGCCGAGGTCGATGGCCTGATCCTGATGAGCTCCTGGAACCGGCTCGCCGAGGTGGCCAAGAGGCACTTCCCGGGCTGGATGGTGGGGAGCCTGCTGCCGGAACGGTACGACTCCCTGGAGGCGGCGGAGAGATGGTCCGGACCGAGCCTGGTGATCCACGGTGAGCGAGATCGGATCGTCCCCATGGAGCTCGGTCGGGAGCTCTTCGAGACCTTGCCGGAGCCCAAGCGCTGGCTCGCGGTGCCCGGCGCCGGCCACAACGACCTCCTGGGCCGGGAGGCCGTCTGGGAGGCCCAGCGCGGTTTCCTCTCCGGGGTCTCCCGGCGATCCGGTTCCTGACCACCCCCTGTGTCGGCCTCCGAAGTCCCCGTCTCCGTGGTCATCCCGACCCACGACCGCCGGGAGCTCCTCCCCCGGGCCCTGGAGTCGGTCCTGGATCAGACCCGGCTTCCGGGGGAGGTCCTGGTGGTGGACGACGGATCCACCGACGGAACCGCCGAGCTCGTCCGGAGCCGGTACCCCTCGGTACGGCTCCTGACCCAGGAGAACCGGGGCGTCTCCGCGGCCCGGAACGCCGGGATCGAGGCTTCCTCCTTCCCCTGGATCGCCTTTCTCGACTCCGACGACGCCTGGAGACCGGCGAAGCTGGAGCGCCAGCTGCAGGCCCTGGATCGAGAGGACAGAGGTCGACGGATCGGCCATACCGACGAGATCTGGATCCGGAACGGCCGACGGGTGAATCCGGGTCGGCGCCACCGGAAGCGGGGAGGCCGGATCTTCGAGCAGTGCCTGGAGCTCTGCGCCATGTCCCCGTCGTCGGTGATCCTCCACCGTTCCCTTTTGGAGGAGGTGGGTTCCTTCGACGAGGACCTCCCGGCCTGCGAGGACTACGACCTCTGGCTCCGGATCACCTGCCGGGAGCCGGTCCTCCTGGTGGAGGAGCCTCTGGTGGTCAAGCACGGCGGTCACGAGGACCAGCTCTCCCGCCAGCCGGCTCTGGACCGGTACCGGATCCGGGCCCTGGAGAAGCTCCTGGCGACGGCACCCCTTTCCCGGGACCAGCGCCGGGCCGCTCTGGAGACGATCCTGGAGAAGCTGGAGATCTATCTCGCCGGAGCGGCGAAGCGAGGTCGCCACCGGGAGGTCCGGTCCTGGACCGAGCGACGTCGGAGGTGGGCCGCGGAGCTCGGCGATCTGCCGGAAGCTCGAAGCCCAGAGGTCGGCGCCGGCGGGAAGCCCTCCGACCCGGGGCGATAGACTGGAGTCGATGCGCGCGATCAAGATCGGTGCCGGCGTCCTGAACCAGATCCCTCTGGATTGGGACGGGAACCGGGATCGGATTCTCGAGGCCATCGAGGGGGCCCGGCGGGAGCAGGTCGCCGTCCTGGCTCTGCCCGAGCTCTGCATCACCGGGTACGGCTGCGAGGACGCGTTCCAGTCCCCGGGCCTGATGAAGGTCGCCTGGGAGGTCCTGGAGGAGATCCTGCCGGCCACCGAGGGGATGGTCGTAGCGCTGGGCCTGCCGGTGTTCTTTCGCCACGCCCTCTACAACTGTGCCGCCCTGGCCGTGGACGGTCGGCTCGTGGGTCTCCCGGCCAAGAAGCACCTGGCCGGGGACGGCCTCCACTACGAGCCCCGGTGGTTCCGGGCCTGGCCCCACGGGGTGGTGAACCGGGTGAAGCGGGGAGACCGGAAGATCCCCATCGGCGACCTCTACTTCGAGATCGGGGACGTCCGGTTGGGCTTCGAGATCTGCGAGGACGCCTGGGTCGCCTCCCGTCCCGGGGGAGAGCTCGCCTTCAAGGGGATGGATGTCCTCCTCAATCCCAGCTCCAGCCACTTCGCCTTCGGGAAGCAGAAGATCCGAGAGCGTTTCGTCCTGGAGGGCTCCCGGGCCTTCGGGGTCACCTACGTCTACACCAACCCGGTGGGCAACGAGGCCGGCCGATCGATCTACGACGGCGGCGCTCTCGTCGCCTCCGGCGGCGAGATGGTGGCCCGGGGTCCCCGATTTCGATTCGCACCCGTCCAGCTCACCACCGCTGTTGCCGACCTGGACCTGACGGAGATGCGGCAGTCTCGTCTGGTGAGCTACGAGCCGGAGCTCGGGGAGGAGGATCCCGGCCTGGTGGAGGTGGAGTTCCAGATTCCGGAGGCAGAGCCCGAGTCCCCGGAGCCGGAGCTTCCACCCTGGGAGCGCTCCGATCATCATCAGGAGGAGGAGTTCACCCGGGCCGTCTGCCTGGGTCTCTACGACTATCTCCGGAAGAGTGGCTCCCGGGGCTTCGTGGTCTCCCTCTCGGGTGGCGCCGATTCCTCCGGCGTAGCCTGCCTCGTCCACACCATGGCCCACCTGGGATGGGAGCAGCGGGGACGGGAGGCCTTTCTGGAGCCCCTCCGGTACATCGAGGAGCTGGACGAGGTGGCGGATCCCCGGGATCTGGTGAGCCGACTCCTGACCTGCGTCTATCAGGAGACGCGGAACAGCTCGGACGACACCCGGAAGGCGGCGGCCCTCCTGGCCGAGGAGCTGGGCTGCACCTACTACGAGCTGGACGTCGACCATCTG
>JAWVZJ010000048.1:0-10941 GCA_033722255.1 Thermoanaerobaculia bacterium
GTTGTAGCCCGTGAACAGAGTGCCGTCGCCCCGGAAGACGACGGCGAAGGCCACGTCTTCGGACTCCTCGACGACCTGGAGCTCCGTGGTCACCGAGTCCACGTCGTCGAAGACCAGCCCCACGGCGGCGCTCTTGGCCGCGATGTTGGCGATCACCCGGGCCTTCTCCACCAGGTAGTCCCGCATCTGGCTTCTCTGGGAGGTGATCACGACGGTAAGGATCCCGGCCGTGAGCACGGCCAGGATCGCCGCCACGGCGATCACGAACTTGTGCTTGATTCCCAGTTGCAGGTCCATCCAATCCGTCCAACGATTGCGCGGCATCGGTTCGCTCCTCCCGCCCGGCGGTCGACCGGATGTCCCGGTCCCTCCACCCGAAGTGTCCGTTCTCTGGCTATTTACCATAGTCGACGGCGAATCCGAAGGCTCGATCCGGGCTGGTATGATCTCGACTCGACCCCGGGCGAACGGATGAGGACCCTTCGAGACGATGGATGACCAGATCTTCGATGCGCTGGTCGAGGAGTTCTACCTCGAATCGAGAGAGCGATTGAGCTCCATCGAGGAGACTCTCCTGGAGGTGGAGGAAGCCTCGGAGGATCGGCAGGAGGAGCTCCTGGTGGTGGCCAAACGGGAGCTCCATACCCTGAAGGGGAACTCGGGGATGATGGGTCTCCGGGAGCTCCAGGAGCTGGCCCACGAGCTCGAGGACTCCGTGGCGGCGATCGAGAGTCCCGGCGATGTCCACGAGATCCTGGCCGGTGTCGATCGGTTCCGGCGGCTCCTGGATCGCTCCTGCGGACGGGAGGAGATCGAGGAGGCCGACGTGGACGAAGTCTCGGAGCCCGGGGCCGGGCGGGCGGTCCAGGAGAGCGTCCGAGTCTCCTTCTCGGCCCTGGATCATCTGGTCGATCTCCTCTCCGAGATGGTCATCTTCCGCAACCGGTTGGCCCAGAGCCTCCACCAGGCCCTGGAGCGGCTGGACAAGGAGGAGAGGAACGCGCCGGCCTGGCGGGAGGTGGAAGCGGCGCACCAGACCCTGGAACGGACGCTTCGAGAGCTCCAGGAGGGGGTGATGGAGCTCCGGATGGTGCCTCTGGGATCGTTCTTCGGTCAGCTCAAGCGGATCGTCTTCGACGAGAGCGCCCAGGAGGGCAAGGAGGTCGACTTCAGGACCTCCGGCGGTGAGACCCCCCTGGACAAGGCCCTCCTGGAGGTCGTCAGCGAGGCGATGGGTCACCTGGTCCGGAACGCCGTGGTCCACGGAATCGAGTCGCCGGACGAGCGAAGGGAGAGGGGGAAGCCGCCCGCGGGACGTCTCTCGGTGATCGCGGAGGCCCAGGCGGAAGAGGTGGTGATCGAGATCGAGGACGACGGCCGGGGGATCGATCGCCAGGAGCTGGTGGAGACCGCCCGGGAGAGGGGGTTCGACGTCGGCGACGAGGCGGACGTCCAGACCCTGCTCTCCCTGCCCGGCCTCTCGACCCGGGAGGAGGCGGACCGGAGCGCGGGCCGGGGGATGGGGATGGCCGCGGTGATGGATTCGGTGCGCCGGCGGGGAGGACAGGTGGAGATCTTCTCGGCTCCGGGGAAGGGAACCCGATTCCGGCTCCGGCTTCCGCTCACGGCGGCGATTCTCCGGGCCGTGATTCTGGAGGTCGACGACGCCGTCTACGCCCTGTCCCTGAACGCGGTGCAGGAGACCCTCCATCTGGAGACCGAGCGCCGACACACGATGAATCGGACTGGAGTGGTCCGCTGGAGGGGCAACCTCGTGCCCCTCCTGGACCTCGGGCGGTTCTTCGAAACCCGGGAGGAGGACCGGCAGGAGGGATTCGTCGTGATCATCGAGGCCGAGGGTCGGCATCGGGGTCTTCTCGTGGACGGGATGCAGGGGATTCAAGACGTGGTCGTCAAGCCCCTCGACGACACCGTGGGATCGCCTCCGGGACTGGCCGGAAGCACGATCCTCGGGAACGGCCAGGTGGTCCTGATCCTGGACCCCATCGACCTGGCGGGAGCCTCTCCCGCCCTGGAGCATGCGGTATGACGGAAGAGAACGACGGGAAGACGACAGATCGAACGGAGCCGGCGCCGGAGGAGGCGCCGAAAGGTCCGGATCGGGTCCTGCGGTTCGCCGACGAGATGGAGACCCGGGAGGAGGTGGAGGAGGAGCGGCAGGAGCTCGAGACCTGGGTGACCTGTCGCATCGACGAGGAGATCTTCGCCCTCACCGTGGATCAGGTCCAGGAGATCCTCCGGGTGGGAGAGCTCACCAGGGTGCCCCACGCTCCCTTCCCGGTCCGGGGGGTCACCAACATGCGGGGACAGGTTCTGCCGGTGGTGGATCTGCGTCGGCGCCTCGGTCTTCCGGAGATCGAGATCGGGGAGGATCACCGGATCATGGTCGTGGACTCCCGAAACCGGCTGATCGGGCTGCTGGTGGATCGGGTGGAGGAGGTCACGGAGATCGATCGGCTCAAGATCGAGGATCCGCCAGAGGACGTGATGACGGAGCAGTCGTACTACCTGGTGGGTGTCATCCACCGGGGGGAGGACCTGATCATTCTCCTGGACGCGGACCGGGTCCTCGAGGTCCGGGACGGGGATGAGCCCCGGGGCGAGGAGAGCGAGGGAGGGAGCGAGGAAGAGAACGAGGAGGACGAGGCATGACGGAACCCACCCCGTCCCGAGCTCCGGAGCCCAGCTGGGAGGAGTGCATGGCGCTACTGGATCGGTTGCCCTCCCTCCCCACGGAGGAGCGGGTGGAGGCGATCGAGAAGCTGATCCGGAACCCGAGTCCTGTCATCCGGGAGCGAGCCTTGCGAACCGGCGCCGCAGTCGTCTCCGACGAGCGGCTCGAGTCCTATCTCCGGGAAGGTGCCGACGATGTCGTCCGGAATGCCGGTCTCGAGATGCTCAAGATGCGGGGGGCTCGGGGCCTTCCCCTGGCCATCCGTCTCCTCCGGGATCCGGACCCGGACGTGGTCCTCCAATCCGTCCTCGCCCTGGGACACGTCCGGGACCTCCGGGCCCTGGAGCCCCTGCGATCGGCTCTGAACCACGAGGAGGTCAACGTCCAGGCGGCGGCCATCGAGGCGGTGGGCAAGCTCGGCGATTCCCGGGCGATCCCGGATCTGCTTCCGTTCCTGGAGGAGGATCCGTGGCTCCAGATGGCCACCGTCCAGGCCCTGGGCGAGCTCCGCTCTCCGGCGGCGGTGAGTCCTCTGGGCGAGCTCCTCACGGACCTGATGGTGGGACCGATCGCCGCCGAGGCTCTGGCCCGGACCGGCGGCAGGAAGGCCTTCCGCTACCTCGCCGAGCACTGGCTCCGCTTCGAGGAAGAAACGGATCCCGAGACGATGCTCCCGCTGCTGGCCCACGTCCTGGAGGGTCTTCCCAGCATCCCCCGGGGCCAGGAAGAGCTCCGGGAGTCCCTGGGAAAGCTCCTGGACGAGGAGGACGACGAGGTCCGGCTCTCCGCGGCCCGGAGTCTCTTGGCTCTGGGAGCCGGGGACGAGGACGACGAAGCCCTGGAGCTCCTCACCGAGAGTCAGTCGGATCCGGCCGTGCTCCCGGCCTGTCTGGGACAGCGGAAGGATCTCGTCCCTCGGCTCCTCTCCCGGCCCGGGAAGACCCGGGCCTGGGGCTTTCTCCTGGCGGCCCGCCATCCCCAGAGCGTCGAGGTGGAGCCTCTGGCCGCCGCACTGACGGACGAGGTGCCTCCACCGGACCTCCTGGGCCCGATCACGAAGGCCCTGTCCCGGATTCGAAACCAGGCCCTGGCCGATGCCCTCCTGGCGACCTATCTCCAGGCCTCTCCCGACTACCGCAGCGCCCTGGGTCCGGCGATGGCGAGCCACCGGGACCATCTGGCGGAGGCGATCGAGAGGCGGGAGGACCTGGAGCGGGAGGCCCGCTGGGTGCTCAAGGCCCAGCTGGGGCTCGATCTCGAGGCACTGGAACAGGAGATCGTGGAGCTGGACGACGACGAGACCCGACGCCGAGTGGTCGAACAGCTCGCGGATCGGTCGGAGCTGGTGGCTCGGCTTCCCTGGGAGGAGTGGCTGGCGAAGGACCCCGCCGGCTACGGGCCCCTGGCGGCGAAGGTGGCGGCCGAGTCCGGGGTCCGAGAGCTGGTTCCTCACCTTCGGGAGCAGCTGACGCAGCGGCCGAACCCCGACCTGATCCGGGCCGTCGGAGAGCTGGGGGATCGGGAAAGCGTTCCCGTACTGTTGGAGATACTCGACCAGGGAGCCGATCGACTGACCCCGCTGCTGTTGGAGAGCCTGGGCAGGATCGGAGGTCCCGAGGCCCGGGGGGCGATCCGGGAGGCGATCCTCGAGGACCGATGCGAGCCCCGGATCGCCTATCGGGCCCTGTCGCTGTGCGCCATCGAAGAGGACGATGCCCTCTTTCGCCGGGCCGTGGGCCACTCGGACTGGTACGTGCGCCTGGCCTGTGCGGAGGTCCTGGGTCGGTTCGTCCGACCGGAGAATCTGGCCGCGCTCTCCCAGCTGGCGGCGGATCCGGTGGGGATCGTGTCCCAGCGAGCCCTGGCGTTCCTCGAGGCTTGAAACGGAGACGACGAATACGATGAGGGGGCTTCCGAGGTGAGCGTCGCGCCGGTCGAGATGACCGCCGAGGAGCATCTCTTGCTCAACGAGGTGATCGAGCGCCAGTTCGGGCTCTCCTTCGGAGAGGGGAAGAGGCAGTTCCTGGAGTCGCGCCTGCGTCCCCGGCTCCAGGCGCTCCACCTCCGACGGTTCATCGACTACTACCTCCACCTCCAGTACGACCTGGAGACGGAGGTCGACCATCTGGCCCGGCTCATCACCAACAACGAGAGCTACTTCTTCCGGGAGACCTACCAGTTCGAGGGGCTCTTCCAGGAGGGACTCCCCCGGATGAAGGAGGGCCGCTGGACCGGGAGCCGAATCCGGTTCCTCTGTGCGGGTTGCTCCTCCGGCGAGGAGCCGTACACATTGAACATCTGGGCCCGTCGACACGCCGACGACGAGCCGGGGGTCTCGACCATCGACGCCTTCGACATCGATCAGGACCGTCTCCGGACCGCCCGGGCCGGAATCTACGGCTCGAGCTCCCTGAGGACCCTGGAGGAGGACGAGCGGGGGATCTACTTCGAGGCTCAGGAGGGGGAGCGCTACCGTCTTCGGGACGAGTTCCGGGAAAACGTGGGATTCTTCCCCGGAAACATCCTGGATTCGTCCACCTACGAGGCCCGGGGACCCTACGACGTGGTCTTCTGCCGGAACGTCCTCATCTACTTTTCGGAGGAAGCGTTTCAGAGGGCGGTGGACAACTTCGCCTCGGTCCTACGTCCTGGAGGTCTGCTCTTCCTGGGACACTCCGAGTCCCTCATCGGCCGGAGCACCCGCTTCGAGACGGTTCGGTTGGAGCGCTGCATCGCCTACCGAAAGGGGAGCGATTGAGGCCGATCCGTCTGGCCGTCGTCGACGACTCGAGCTTCGTTCGGAAGGCCCTGGAGCGGATGCTCCGGGACGAGAATCGGGTCGAGGTCGTGGGTACCGCCGTTTCCGGCGAGGAGCTTCTGGCGAATCTGGAGGACTGGGACCCGGACGTGATCACCCTGGATCTGTCGATGCCGGGGATCGGCGGGCTGGTGACCCTGGATCGGGTGATGGCGATCCGGCCCACCCCGGTGATCATCCTCTCCACCCATGCCGGCAAGGGGGCTCCTCAGACCATCGAGGCCCTCCATCGGGGAGCGGCGGACTTCATCGACAAGCAGCGGTACTCCCTGCTCGACTTCTCCGCTCTCCGGGAGGTCCTGGTCGAGAAGATCGTGGCGGTGACCCGGAGGCAGGAAGGGATCGAGCCCGGCCGCAGGCCGAAGACTCTCCCCTCGGAGGCCGGGCCACCGGCGGAGAGTCGGGTGGTCGAGATGGGCGAGGTGTCGCCCTTCGAGCTCCTCCTGATCGGCGCGTCGACGGGAGGTCCCCCGGCGATCGAGCGGCTCCTGGGGGATCTGGGGGAGCGCTGTCCGGTGCCGGTGGTGATCGTCCAGCACATGCCGGTGGGATTCACCCGGGCTTTCGCGGAGCGCCTGAACGTCCACCTTCCCCTGGAGGTCCACGAGGTCCGCGATCGGGACGTCCTCCACTCGAATCGGGTCTACATCGCCCCGGCGGGACACCACGTGAGGGTCACCAGAGAGGGAGGTCGCCTGATCGGCCGTCTCTCCCTGGAGCCCGAAGATTCCACCCACCGACCCTCCGTGGACGAGCTCTTCCGTTCGGCCCGGGAATCTCTCGGACCCAGGATCGCCGCCGTCCTCCTGACGGGGATGGGCCGGGACGGAGCCGAGGGCCTGGCCGCGCTGGCCGGGGCGGGGGCGTACACGGTGGCTCAGCAGGAGGCGAGCTGCGTGGTGTACGGAATGCCCCGGGCTGCGGTCTCCCTGGGCGGAGCCCGGGAGATCCTGCCCCTGGAGGAGATCGGTCCCCGGATCCGGGGGCTCTTCGAGGGGCTGGGCGAGCGGGCCGTGAGCTCCTAGGAGCTCTGGTCCTTGCCGAGCTGCCGCCTGAGGAGCTCGTTCTCGAACGCGATCCCGACCTCGGCCGCGGCCAGGTCCAGGAAGTCGATCTCCTGGATCGGCCGGTCCAGCCGACCGTTGTCCGTGTAGATCACGAGGATCACCCGGTCGCTGCCCAAGACCGGGAAGATCGCCACCTCGTCGTAGGCCGGCTCGCCCAGGACGTCGGCAAGGGGTTGAGGCAGGTGGGCGGCCTCGAAGGTCGTGGTCAGGGCCTGTCCGGTGGCCACGGCCCGGGTGAGGGCGTTGTCGTGCTCCCTCTCGATGGCGATCCCCTTGGTGACCTCGGCCAGGGGCCGACGCTGTTCGTCGAACCCGAAGGCGCCGAGGGCGGAGAGGGTCTCCCGGCGCACCAGGAAGAGGACGGCTCGCTCCACGGACTCGGCGATCACGTTCATCAGATTGAGGGCCACGCTGGCGGAGAACAGACCCGAGCGGAGATCAGAGACGACCCGTCGAAGCTTCGCGTAGGCGGACCGATTCTCCGATGCCAGCTCGGATCGGGACTTGGTGCGGAAGCGGCTCAGGCTCTCGAAGCAACGAACGACGGCGTCCGCTTCCCGGGGCACGACGGCGGCGGCCCCCACGCCGTAGGCGCGCCCGGCCCGGGACACGTCGTCCAGGATGCAGATCACCGGAAGCTCCGGGTGGCGGCGAGTCAGTGTGGCCAATCCTTCCAGGGGGGACTCGTCGGTGACGTGATAGGCCACGGCGGCCGGAGTTTGTCCCTCCAGGGCGCCGCCGGCCTCGGGGGGCGGTACCTCCCGGATCTCGGCGTCCAGGTCCTGGAGCCTCAGGGAAAGCTCCGTCCCGAACTCCTGGCTCCCGGGATCGACGAGGTGAAGCACGAGGATGGATTCCTCGGGCTCGATGAGATCCCCCAGAGGGTGAGCTCCCCGGGGCGACCTCCGGTGGTCCTCCCCGGTGCCGTATTCCGAGATCGGAGGAGCGGCGATCGCCGTGGGCGTCTCCCGGGACCTGGTCTCCCGGCCGCGGCTCGAGGCCGACGACGGTTCCGCCGCGACGGGAGCTCTCCGGGTCTCCGGGGCCTGTCGGTCGAAGAGAGCCTCGGCCTTCTCCGCCGGCTCGTTCTCCTTCTCCTTCTCTTCCTGGGCCTGCCCGGGGGAACCGGAGGGCGGGGAGACGGACTCCGTCGGCGAGGGGAGAGGATCGGTGCCGGTCTCCGGTCGTTCCCGGGCCCGGTCTCGATTCCGCTCGTCGAAGATCCGGGCGGCTTCCAGCAGGACCATCTGCGTGTTGAGATCGATGTCGGGCACCAGGTCCCCGGGAGACACCGCGATGTCGTCCATCGGCTCCAGATCGTCGAGCTCGAAATTGAACGAACCGTGGGCCCAGGTGACCAGCTCGTAGATGGTTCGTTCGATCTGGGCCCGGACCGCGTCGCGGATCGAGTCCTTCGACACCATGTCCTCCTCCAGGAGCACCCGTCCCAGGGAAAGGTCCTCCTCCGCCTCTTCCTGCTTCTCCAGGGCAGCCCGAAGCTCCTCGGGTCCCAGGACGTTCTCCTCGATCAGCAGCTCCCCCAGCCGCCGGGACGAGGGCGATCTGGCTCCCACGATGGCTCCGTCGTGGAAGTTGATCTCCGCCCGGTCGTCCCCCCGTTTCACCGAGAGCGTCCCGGTCCGTTGGCCGAGATGGATGAACTGCATGACGTCCGCGAGGGGGACGTCTTCGAGCTTGCCGGCGAGACTCAAAATACCTCCTGGGGCGCACGTCGCCCCGAGTATTGTAGAACCTATCCCAAGGCCAGGCGAGATCGCCTCGCGTGCACCGGGGCGCCACGTACGACGTGGCGGGGTCTCGGACCCCGGGATCGGGGAGCGCGAGTGGGTGCGGACACCTACGACTGGCGGATCAGGCCGACGAGCCCTTCGAGGGTCCGGAGCTTGCGATCGGTCTTCGAATAGACTCGGGCCGCGAAGAGAGCCGAGGCGGCGTGGGCGGCCAGCAGATCCAGGATGTCCCGATCCTCGGACAGCGGCGTGGCCTTGTGGTCGAGCATCTTCAGCAGTACGAGGGCCCCCACCGTGGCCTCCTCCACCCGAAGGGGTACCGTGGCCAGGGCCCGGGATCCCTCCATCGGCTCCAGTCGGAGAACTCCGTCCTGGAGGGTGGCATCGATCTGGGGGTCTCCTCCCTGGTAGGAATCTCCGGAGAAAAGGGGGTCGGAGTCGGGAACGCCCCGGGTCAGGGCGATCTCCGATCCTCCCCGGACCTCGTCCTTGATCAGCACGGCGAAGCTCTCGGCACCGAGGAGATCCCGGGCGATCTCGGCGATGGCGTTCGAGACCTCCACCGGATCCAGGCTCACATGGAGCTGATAGGTGGCCACGTAGAGGCTGGTGAGCTTGCTCGCTTGGCGCTCGGCCTCGACCAGCTGGGCCGTGAGCTCCTCCTGGTCCCGCTCGGCCTCCTCGAGCCGTCGGCGGAGGTCCTCGGCCCTCTCCCCCTCCTCCTCGATGCCGGCGTTCAGCGCCGGTGCTCGTTCCTCCAGGGTCTCGACGAGTTGCGCCGCCTCCGAGAGAAGGGATCGGAGGTGCCCGATCGCGTCCGTGATGGCCTCCGGGTCCGGGCCGTCCGAGGAATCGGCAGGAGATCGAGCCACGGGCTCTTCAGTCCTCCGTCAGTCGGTTGATCACCTCGACGATGTCCTCCCGTTGGAAGGGCTTGGTGATGTAGGCGGCGGCACCCGCCTCGAGCCCCCTCTGGGTGTCCTCCTCCTTCCCCTCGGTGCTGACGATGACCACGGGTATCTTCGAGAAGACGGGGTCGGCCTTCACGCGGGAGAGGAACTCGAGACCGCTCATCCGGGGCATGTTGAGATCCAGGAGGATCAGCTGGATATCGGGATGGTCCCCGAGGCTCTGGAGGGCCTCGTGCCCGTCGTAACAGTGGACGATCTCATGAGGACGGAGCATCATCTCGTACATCCGATGCACGAGCTTCGAGTCCTCGACCACGAGTATCTTCTTCTTCACCGAGGTTCTCCCAGATTCCGATCGCGTGTTTCTAGGCTCATCTTATGGTACCGCCTCTCCGGCTCGGCGGGGCCAGAGCTCCTGCTCCGCGAGGGTCTTCTCCAGATGGTCCTGGACCTCGGTCATGGAGTCCCCCCCGGTCTTCTCCAGGACGACGTCGGCCAGGACCAGGGCCATCATCGCCTCGGCTACGATACCGCAGGCGGGAAGGGCCGTGACGTCGCTCCGCTCGTACTGGGACCGATGGGGCTCCATCGTGTCCAGGTCCACACTGGGCATTCCCCGGGCGAGGGTGGAGATCGGCTTCATGTAGACGGTCACCGAGAGGTCGGCGCCGTCGGTGATCCCGGCTTCCAGGCCTCCGGCGCGGTTCGTCGGTCGATGCCAGCCGGAGTCTCCCCTCTCGATGGGATCGTGGGCCCGGCTTCCCGGGCCCCGGCTCGCGGCCAGGGCCGAGCCCAGCTCCACCGCCTTGACGGCGGGAATCGACATCATGGCCTGGGCGATCCGGCCGTCGAGCTTCTGGTCCCACTGGACGTGGGATCCGAGTCCCATGGGGACCCCGTGCCCGATGACCGTGACCGAGCCTCCGAGGGTGTCCCCCTCCCCTTTCATCTCGTCCACCAGGCGGACCATCTCCTCTTCCAGATCTCGATCCACGGCCCGGAGCGGGGAGTCGTCGTCGACGGCCTGGAGATCGTCCCAGTCCGGGGTCGGGGCGTCGGCTCCCACCGGTCCCAGGGAACGGACACCACTCCGGATCTCTACGCCGATCTCCCGGAGGAAGAGCTTGGCGAAGGCGGCGGCACCGACTCGAGCCGCGGTCTCCCGGGCGGAGGCCCTCTCCAGCACGTCCCGGAGATCGGACCGGAGGAACTTCATCCCTCCGGCCAGGTCCACGTGGCCGGGACGGGGAGCGTGCATCCTGCGCTTTTCCACCATGTGGGGATCGGTTTCGACCGGGTCCATGATGGTCTGCCAGTTCTCCCAGTCCCGGTTCCGGACCCAGAGGGCGATGGGGGATCCCAGGGTCTCTCCGTCCCGGACTCCGCCCCGGATCTCGACCTCGTCCTCCTCGATGACCATCCGACGTCCCCGGCCGTAGCCGTGCTGACGTCGCCGCATCTCCGACCGGAGGAAGTCGAAGTCCACGGCGATTCCCGCGGGCAACCCCACCAGGAGGGCAGTCAACCCCGGTCCGTGGCTCTCCCCCCCGGTGAGGAGCTGGAGACGTCGGAGCATGGCGAGAGGATAGCAGCAACCACGCATGCCCGTGGCGTTGCTTCGGGGATCCGCGAGGATGAAGATGGGCAGTTGATCGTTCGTTGGCTCTGGCGCGGCCCCGCCGTTCTCCGGGATGGGGAA
>JAWVZJ010000049.1:0-10909 GCA_033722255.1 Thermoanaerobaculia bacterium
CCCCAATCCCGGCTCCAGAGCCGCTCGGCCCGGCGCTCGATCGATTCCGCCGTCTCCAGGTCGCCGGCGGCCAGTCGGGCCTGGGCCCGGAGCCAGGGCGGAAGATCCCGGGCCAACCCGGCGATCCGAGCGAAGGTTCGGGGGGCCAGGGTCGGAAGATCCCGGAGCCAGAGGGGGAAGGCCCACCGGAGCCAATCCTCCAAGCTCCGGACGGTCCCCGGGCCGACCGGCCCCGGCGGCAGCTCGTCGATCGCTCGCTCCAGGAGGTCGTGGGTTCTCCGGTCCGGGGGGAGAGCCCGAAGGACCCCCAGGAGGGTCTGGCGGGCCCTCCTGGGATCGCCCTGGGCGGTCTGGGTTCCGGCCTCCCGAATCCGGGCCGCCAGCTCGGTGCGGAGGCTCCTCCACCATCGGTCCCGGGAGCCACAGAGTCGGTCCCAGCGACGGTTCTCGGCGTACCGTTCCTGAAGGCGTTTCCAGATTTCCGGTCGGTCCGGGAGGACCGATTCCAGGATCTCGGAGTCGTCGGTCGCGGTCATCCAGGTCGGGAGCAGAAGGTTCACCGTCCGGGGGTCTTCGAAGGCCTCCTCCAGGAGCTCGGTCGCCTCCGCCCTCCCGGTAGCGCTCAGGCCAGTCCAGGCGGTCAGGGTGGCGGTGGCCAGGAGACGGACGGGCTCCGGATGTCCCGGGGCGAGGCGTCGGGCGAGCCGGAGGGGATCCCCCCAGCTCTCGACGGCCTCGTAGGGAGCGGCGTCGGGGTCTCGCCAGGCGGAGAGGAACCGGCTGCCTCCGAGGACGAGGGGGGCCTCCCACCGGGAGGGCCGCTGTCGCAGAGCCCCTCGGGCCAGATTCTCGGCCGTTTCCAGTCTCTGTTCCATGCTCCGGACTTCGCTCCGGGCCGCTTCTTCGTCGAGTTTCGCGAGCCATCCGGCGTGGAGACTGTCCGCCAGGACGGCCCGGCCCACCAGGAGCCTGGCCTCCACCGGATCCGTTGCCCGGCGGATCTCCCGGTCGGCTTCGGGGCGACGTTCGGCGATCCCCATCTCCTCCCAAACCCGCCGAATCTCCTGGATCTGGTCCCGGGTCTTCTGGTGATGGAGGACACCCCAGGCCACCAGGGCCAGGGAGGCCAGCGCGAGGCCGGGTCGGAGGAGACGGCGGGGCTCCACGAACGGTTATAGTAGCCCTTTCCCCCCATCGTCCTCGCCGTGCCCTCCCCGCCTCTCAGCTCCGGTTCCCGTCGGCTCCTGTCGGCCTGGACCGTCGTCGTCCTGGTCTCGCTCTGGTGGCCGGGCTCCCCGGAGGGTCTGGATCTCCCCTGGCTTCCCGACCCGCCGGGAATCGATCTCTGGATTCATGGCCTCCTCTTCTTTCCCTTCGGCTTCTTGTGGGCCCGGGCGGAGGACACCCCCGGAGAGACCCGGCCGGGATGGGTCGCGATCGGGACCACGGTCGGTCTGGCGCTGGTCACGGAGTGGGGTCAGGGATGGGTCCCGGGTCGGAGCCCGGAGCTCGTCGACCTGGGGGCGGATCTCGTGGGATCCTTCGTCGGCTGGATCCTCGGTGGATGGGCGTTCGCCGGAGCCCGGGGAGACCGGTGGATCGGAAGATCCTCTGTCCTCCCCCGTCGCCTCGGGGAGATCTCCGTGATGGGACTGATCCTGGGGGTGACCCTGGTGACTCTCCCGGGGAGCTCCGATGCCTTCGATCTCCCGAAGCGGGTCTGGTCGGAGGTCTTCGGCCTCCTCTCCCTCTGTTTCCTGGCCCCGATCCTGGCTCGCTCGGAGGCCTGGAGAAACGCCCTTCGGTCCCCGGGACCTCTCCGGGGGGGGTTGCCCCTTTGCCTTCTGGCCACGTTCTCCCTCGGCTGGACGGCGCATCCGGCGCAGGCCCGGGATGCGGTGATCGCCCTCTGGATCGGTTTCGCCTGCCTCGTCGGCTGGACCCGCGGTCTTCGCCGGGAGGGTCCGGAACGGCTCCTGAGCTTCACCCTCGCTCCCGGAGTCCTCGCGGCCGGGCTGGCCATCGGGAGTTCGGTTTCCCGGTCCTCCCCGCCGGGTTCGACAGAGGCTTTCCTGGAGATCCCGGCGACCTTCCCGATCGGGGCGGCCGGGGATCTGGCCGTCTTCCTCGTCCTCCCCCTGCTGGTGGCGCAACGCCGGCTCGCCGAGGGTCCTCCCCGATGGAGGCGTCTGGGGTACCTGGGTTCCCTGGGGATTCTGGCCATGGGGATCGCGGTGAGCGGGTCGGTCACCGGATTCATCGCCGCGGCGGTCTCCACCGTGGTTCTGTGGTGGAGCGCACCGAAGGGTCGTCGACGGCTCGGGCTCCCCGCCCTGGTCCTGGTGGGGATCTGGGGAATCGTTCCCCTCACCCCCCTGGCGGGTCGACTGGAGACAAAGCTGGAGTCCCTGGTCTCGGGCGGGATCGAGGAAGCCCTCACCGGGCGGCTGGACGGGTGGCGGGTGGCCGCCGAGCTGTGGTTCCGTCGACCGCTGGTCGGTTCCGGTTGGGGAACGTACGGAGCCGAATTCGCTCCGGTCAAGATCGATCTGGTGGAGGAGGGAACTCGGTTCTATCCGAGTCACGGGTTCCCCACCTTCCGGAATGCCCACGACGAGATCCTGGAGGTGGGGGCCGAGCTCGGCTGGCTGGGGATCGCGGCCCTCGTGTGGGGCCTGTGGGAGATCCGGAGGGCCTGGCGGAGGATTCCCGGAGACGAACCCGGAGAGCTGGGTTTCGCCCGGGCCGGTCTTCTGGCCGGCCTCCTGATCTCCCTCGTCTATTTCCCCTTCCGGATCGCGGTCACCGCCTATCCTTTCCTCCTGTTCCTCGCCTGGGGTTTCCGGCGAGCTGCGGTCGAGGGGATCGAGGGAGATTCGGATCGGCGAGCCTCCCCTCTCGCGGTCTGGGCCTTGGTCGCATCCCTGACCACCGTTCTGGGGATCCATGGTTTTCTCTCGCTCCGGCGGCTCGAGGCCGCCCGAACGGTGGGCCGGGTGCAGGCCGAGATCGCCCGGGTGGTCGACGGTGCCCGGCCCGCTGCCTCTTTGCGTCCGTTGCTTCCGGACCTCCAGCGGGCGAGCGAAAGGGCTCCCGGCAGCCTCGCTCCCCGGGCGGCCCGGGGGGACGTCCTCTTGTTGTTGGATCGTTGGGCGGAGGCCCGGCGGGCCTACGACCGAGCCCTGGTCCTGGAGCCCCGGGCCGAAGTGTTCCTGAACCGGGGTCGGGCTCTGGAGGCCCTGGGTCTTTCGGAGACGGCGGCGGAGGATCGCCGCCGGGCCCTGATCCTCGATCCCGGGCTCCGAAAGTACCTGCGGGACTGACGGATTCTGCGAACGGAGGACCGGCCGGCACCCGCGGGGGGCCGCCGGAGCTTCTCGATGCACGAGAGGAGGCCGTGGGTGGACGCGGGACCGCTCGTCAGATTCCCCGGGTCGTCAACACGATCTTCACGGTCCGGAAGAGGATCGAGAGGTCCAGCCAGAGGCTCATGTTGGCGATGTAGGCCAGGTCGTATCGAAGCTTGTTCTCCGGGCTCGAGTGGTAGTCGCCGTTGACCTGGGCCAGCCCGGTGAGGCCGGGGGAGATCCGGAACCGTTCCGCGTATCCGGGGACTCGATCGAGGTAGCGGGAGACGAACCCCGGTCGTTCGGGCCTCGGTCCCACCAGGCTCATATCGCCGGTCAGCACCTGGAAGAGCTGGGGTAGCTCGTCGCAGCGAATCTTCCGGAGGAATCCACCCACCGGGGTGAGGCGAGGATCGTCGACCCGGGCCAGCACCTCCCCGCCGGTCTCGGCCTCCATCTCCATGGTGCGGAACTTCAGGAGGGTGAACGGCTTCTGATCCCGCCCGATCCGGGTCTGACGGTAGAACACGGGGCCTCGGGAGGTGAGAGAAACGGCCAGGGTCGCTCCCAGCATGGCCGGCAGAGACAGCACGAGAAGGACGCTTCCGGCCACGAGATCGAAGACCCTCTTCAGGGGTTGGCGCCGATGCCGATCGGAGGAGGTCACGACCTCGATCAGGGGCAGATCGCTGACCCAGCGATAGCGCATTCTCCCGATCAGGCTCTCGATCGGCCCGGGCAGGAGGAGGACGCTCAGGTGACCCGGCCGGAACTGGGCGACCTGATCCAGGACGGCGGTCTCCCAGGTGTCCGAGGGAGGGACCAGGACCAACGCGTCGAATCGATCCTCGGCCACCAGCTCCGGGAGTCGGTCCAGAGGTCCGAGTGCCGGCGACCGCAGCTCCGACGGATCGCCGTTTTCTCCGGGGATGATGATGTGCCCCACGACCTCGAGGCCGTGGTAGTGGTGCTCTTCGATTCCCTCCTCGAGCTCCCGGGCCGCCTGACCTCCCCCCACCAGCGCGATCCGGCGGCGCCGGGGCCGATAAAGGGCCTGATCCAGCCAACGCCACAGCACCAGGAGCCCGAGATTCGCGAGAAAGAAGACGACGAGGACGGAGCGGGGGAAGGTCCGATCTGCCAGGACGATGAAGGTGGAGAGGACGAAGAGCTCTGCCAGGCAGACCCCGAAGAGCCGGACGAAGACCTCGGCCCGCGGCCGGGGATCCGGGCGGTCGTAGAAACCGAAGAAGTAAAGGAGGAGAAGCTGGAGGGGAATCAGCACCAGGTTGGCCTGGTGCATCAAGGCCAGTCGGTCCGGCGGAAGGAGGCCCATGGTCCCGGGAAGGGGCACGTGGATCCGGAGCCAGGCGGCACCGTACCAGGCGAGCACCGCGACGAGGGCGTCGCCCGCGTACCGACGGAGACGCCAGCCGGAGAAGCGGTCCTGTGGATTCAGCATGGAGGAGTGACTCTATCGCGATGCATCGTTTGCCGAGGATGATAAGCTGCATCGTCCTTCCGGAGCCCTGTCTCCGGCCCTTCCCCACAAAACGATGAAAGTCACAGAACACCTCGAACGGTCCGACCGACCTCTGATCAGCTTCGAGATCATCCCTCCTCTCCGGGGAGGGAACGTCCGGGAGCTCCTGGCCCTCATCGAGGATCTGGTGGCCTACGATCCCCCGTTCATCGACATCACGAGCCATGCGGCTCAGGTCGAGTACGTGGAGACCGAGGAGGGCTTCCAGCGGAAGGTCAAGCGCAAGCGACCCGGGACCCTGGGGGTCTGTGCCCTGATCCAGAACAAGTACGACATCGACGCCGTTCCCCATGTGCTCTGCACCGGTTTCACCCGGGAGGAGACCGAGGACTTCCTGATCGAGCTCCGGTATCTGGGGATCGACAACGTCCTGGCGATCCGGGGGGACGACAGCGGATACGAGAAGCCGGTCCCCCACGGTCGGAGCGCGAACGTGTACGCCCTGGACCTGGTTCGCCAGATCGCGGCCATGAACGAGGGTCGATATCTGGAGGAGGATCTCCTGGACGCCGACCCATCCGACTTCTGCATCGGGGTGGCGGGGTACCCGGAAAAGCACTTCGAGGCTCCGAATCTGAAGAGCGATCTCCGGTGGACCCGGGAGAAGGTCGAGGCCGGAGGCGAGTACATCGTCACCCAGATGTTCTTCGACAACCGACACTACTTCGACTACGTGGACGCCTGCCGGGGGCACGGGATCGAGGCACCGGTGATCCCCGGCCTCAAGGTCCTGACCAGGAGCAGTCATCTCCGGTCGATCCCCAGGACGTTCCACTGCGAGATCCCTCCGGCCCTGGCCGACGAGGTCCAGGCGGCGGAGCCCGGCCGCGTTTTGGACGTAGGGGTGGAGTGGGCGGCGCAGCAGGCGCAGGAGCTGCTGGACCGGGAGGTGCCGGGGATCCACTTCTACGTGATGCAGAGCGCCGAGGCGGTCGGACGGGTTCTGGAGGCCCTGGATCGCTGACCCCCGGGGCGGTGTCGGGTCGCACGGGGAGTGATCGGACCGCTGATCGGGCGACGAGCCCGGTTTGACACCGGAGGTCGGCGTCTGTAGTGTCATTTCCGCATTTGGAGCGTCCGGCAGCCGGCCGGACACGGCAACCTGGGGCGGACACCCAAGGTGCCTACCTGCCCACGGTGGGAATGCGGCCATCGGAGACAACGCTGATCCGGTGTCAACGAACTGTCCGAAGTTCCGAAACCCGCTCCAATTCTCCGGAGCGGGTTTTTTCGTGGCCCGTCGAGCGGCCGTAGAGAGGAGATCCATGACTCCAGACCGCATCCAGTCCTTCCCCCCGCCCGAGAGGAGTGACGATCTCGAGGAACGCCAGGCCGCTCTCCGAGGCGCCCTGGAGGAGAGGATCCTGGTCTTGGACGGGGCCACGGGCACCGGTTACCAGGCCATGGAGCTCACGGCCGAGGATTTCGGGGGCCCGGAGCTCGAGGGCTGCAACGAGAACCTGTGCCGGACCCGGCCGGATGCCGTGGAGACCCTCCATCGAAGCTATCTCGAGGCCGGAGCGGACATCGTGGAGACGAACAGCTTCGGCTCCACTCCCCTGGTGCTGGGCGAGTACGGTCTCGGAGATCGGGCATTCGAGCTGAACCGCCTGGCGGCCGAGCTCGCCCGCCGGGCCTGTGAGGGGTTCGACGGAGAGGGTCGTCTCCGTTTCGTGTGTGGCTCCATGGGACCCACGACCAAGGCTCTCTCGGTCACCGGAGGCGTGAGCTTCGAGGAGTTGGTGGATCACTACCGGGTCCAGGCCTCGGGTCTGATGGCCGGCGGAGCCGACTACCTGCTGCTGGAGACCTGCCAGGACACCCGGAACGTGAAGGCCGGTCTCCTGGGGATCGAACGGGCCCGGGACGCGGCCGGATGGTCGATTCCGGTGGCGATCTCGGCCACCATCGAGCTCACGGGCACCATGCTGGGAGGTCAGGATCCGGAGGCTCTGGCCGTCTCCGTGGCCCACGTGGACCTTCTCTACCTGGGGCTCAACTGTGCCACCGGTCCGGAGCGGATGAGGGACCACGTCCGGACGCTCTCCGAACTAGCCCGGACCCGGGTGGCCTGCGTCCCCAACGCCGGCCTCCCCGACGAGGAGGGTCGGTACGACGAGGGTCCGGAGGAGATGGCCTCGGTCTTGGAGGAGTACATGGGAGCGGGTTGGCTGAACCTGGTGGGAGGCTGCTGCGGCACCACCCCGGACCATGTCCGGGACCTGGTGGAGAGCTCCCGGGGGAAGGAACCCCGTCCGGTGCCCGATCACGACCGCTGCTTCGTCTCCGGGATCGAGGCCGTGGAGCTGACGTCGCAAAACCGCCCCCTCCTGGTGGGGGAGAGGACCAACGTCCTCGGGAGCCGCAAGTTCCGGGAGTTCGTGGAGGAGGGTGCGTGGGAGCGGGCGGCGGAGGTGGGCCGGGATCAGGTCCGGAGCGGAGCCCAGGTCCTGGACGTCTGCCTCCAGGACCCGGACCGGGAGGAGACCGAGGACATGGAGTCCTTCCTGGAGCTCCTGACCCGGCTGGTGAAGGTCCCCCTGATGATCGACTCCACCGATCCGGAGGTCATGGCCCGGGCCCTGACCTGGTGTCAGGGCAAGTCGATCCTGAACTCGATCAACCTGGAGGACGGCAGAGAGCGCCTGGATCCGGTGGCCACCCTGGCCCGGCGGTTCGGCGCCGCCCTGGTGGTGGGGACCATCGACGAGGACGGGATGGCGGTGACCGTGGAGCGGAAGCTGGAGGTGGCCCGAAGGTGCCACCGGATCCTGGTGGAGGATCACGGCATGCGTCCGGAGGACCTCTGGTGGGATCCCCTGGTCTTTCCCTGCGGAACCGGTGACGAGAGCTATGTCGGGGCCGCCCGGGCCACCCTGGAGGCTGTCGGTCGCCTGAAGGAGCTGTTTCCGTCTTCCCGGACGATCCTCGGGATCTCCAACGTGAGCTTCGGGCTCCCCACGGCGGGCCGGGAGATCCTGAACTCCGTCTTCCTCTACCACGCGACGAAGGCCGGGCTCGACGCCGCCATCGTGAACACGGAGGGACTGGCCCGGTACGCCGAGATCCCGGACGAGGAGCGGGCCCTGGCCGAGCGGTTCCTGGAGCTCGAGCGGGGGCAGGTCGAGGGCTCGGAGGAGGCGGTGGCGACCTTCACCGCCCACTTCCGGGATCGGGACCCCATGGCTTCGGCCCAGCCCCGGGAGGACCTGCCCCTGGAGGAGCGGATCGCCCGGGCCGTGGTGGAGGGGACGAAGGAGGGCCTGGAGGAAGATCTCCAGGCCGCCCTGGACGATTCCCGCTGGCCCGAGCCCCTGGAGATCATCAACGGTCCCCTGATGGAGGGCATGGGGGAGGTGGGGCGCCTGTTCAACGACAATCAGCTCATCGTGGCCGAGGTCCTTCAGAGTGCCGAGGTCATGAAGGCCGCGGTCTCCTTCCTGGAGGAGTTCATGGAGGCGTCCGAGAACGGAGGGAAGGGGACCGTCCTCCTGGCCACGGTGAAGGGGGACGTCCACGACATCGGGAAGAACCTGGTGGAGATCATCCTGGAGAACAACGGCTTCCGGGTGGTGAACCTGGGGATCAAGGTCCCCTCGGAGCGGCTGATCGAGGCCGTCCGGGAGCACGATCCGGACGTGATCGGTCTCTCGGGCCTCCTGGTCAAGAGCGCCCAGCAGATGGTCCTCACGGCCGGCGACTTCGAGGCGGCGGAAATTCAGGTGCCTCTCCTGGTCGGGGGAGCCGCGCTCAGCCGCCGGTTCACCCATCGGAAGATCGCCGCCGCCTACTCGGGGCTGTGCACGTACGCCAAGGACGCGATGCACGGCCTCGACCTGGTGGAGCGGCTCCTCGACCCGGAGCGGCGCCCCGCCCTGAACGAGGAGGTCGCGGACTCGGTGGCGAGGGACCGGGAGAAGGCTTCGCAGGGCCCCGGGGAGAAGGGCGACGAAGGAGCCACCCGGAGTCGTCGCTCGGAGCGCTCCACGGCCCGGAGGGATCTCTCGCCCCCGGAGCCTCCGGACCTCGATCGGCACGTGGAGCTCCTGGACCTGGACGCAGTGTGGGAGCAGATGAACCGCCAGATGCTCTTCACCAAGTACTTCGGGTTGAAGGGGGTTCTCCAGAAGCGGGAGGAGGCCGACGATCCCCAGTATCGGACCATCGCCCGGGTGATCGAAGAGATCCAGGAGGAGGCCCGGAGCCAGGGGATCCTCGAGGCCCGGGCGGTGTGGCGGTTCTTTCCGGCCCGGTCGTCGGGCAACGAGCTCTGGTTGCTGGATCCCGAGAGCGGAGAGGAGCGGGCCCGCTGGGACCTGCCCCGGCAGGAGGGCCGCGAGAACCTCTGCCTCGCGGACTACGTCCTTCCCGACGACCACCTGGCGCTGTTCGTGACCACGGCCGGCGAGGGGGTCCGGGAGCGGGCGCAGCGTTGGAAGGAGGAGGGCGAATACCTCCGGAGCCACGCCCTGGCCTCCCTGGCCCTGGAGACGGCGGAGGCCGCGGCGGAGTGGCTCCACATGAGGCTTCGGGAGGCCTGGGGGTTTCCCGATCCGCCGGAGATGACGAAGAAGGACCGGTTCGCCGTCCGGTACCGGGGCTGCCGGTACAGCTTCGGCTATCCCGCCTGTCCCGACATCGAGGGTCAGCGTGCCCTCTTTTCGGCCCTGGAGCCGGAGGAGATCGGAGTCCACCTCACCGAGGGGGACATGATGGAGCCGGAGGCGTCGGTGTCGGCCCTGGTGTTCCATCACCCCGACGCGAAGTACTTCTCCGTGTAGTGGCCGGGTATGCAGTGGCGCCTCTCCCCGTGCACCGAGGCCAGTGAAGACAGCCGACACCGGGGGTTGACACCGCGTGCCAGGCCGTCTACAGTTCGCAATCCGGCACGGCGATGCCGCCGCACGCCGGACGAGATCCTCCAGATCGCTGGTCGGATAGCGGAGAGACCCGATCGCATCCGAAAGAGGAGGTCGGGGTTGACAGACCGGGCTCGATGGGCGATAATGAGATCTCGGCCCCTCGGGGCCATTCTCTCGAGTTCCTTCCCGAGGCCGCCGACTCCTTCGATGAACAGTCGCCTCGCGGCTGTTTCCACCGAACGACGAGTCGGGGTTGACAGGGAGTCTTTGAGGGAGTAATATCAGAAGTCCCGCCAAGGGAACTGTCGGTTCTTTGAAAACTAAATAGAAGGCGAATTCAAACGTCGATTCCGCCCTCTCGTGTACGTACGGGGGGGTGCGATCAAAAAACCCAAACGTACAACGAGACGTTCGTTCTTTAGCCGGGCGGACGTCGGTTCTAGGATTTAAACTGGAGAGTTTGATCCTGGCTCAGAATGAACGCTGGCGGCGTGCCTAACACATGCAAGTCGTGCGCGAACGCAGCTTCGGCTGCTAGTAGAGCGGCGAACGGGTGAGTAACACGTGGGTAATCTGTCCTAGAGCGGGGGATAACTCGGGGAAACCTGGGCTAATACCGCATACGTTGCCATGGCACAAGGCCGTGGCAAGAAAGCTGGCCTCTGATTCAAGCTAGCACTCTTGGAGGAACCCGCGGCCGATTAGCTAGTTGGTGAGGTTACGGCTCACCAAGGCCGCAATCGGTAGCTGGCCTGAGAGGGCGATCAGCCACACTGGGACTGAGACACGGCCCAGACTCCTACGGGAGGCAGCAGTGGGGAATATTGGACAATGGGGGAAACCCTGATCCAGCAACGCCGCGTGGGGGACGAAGGCCTTCGGGTCGTAAACCCCTGTCAGAGGGGAAGAAAAAGTGTCGGCAAACAGTCGGCACCTTTGACGGTACCCTCAGAGGAAGCCCCGGCTAACTCCGTGCCAGCAGCCGCGGTAATACGGAGGGGGCAAGCGTTATTCGGAATCATTGGGCGTAAAGGGCACGTAGGCGGCCTGATAAGTCCAAGGTGAAATCCCTCGGCTCAACCGAGGAATCGCCTTGGATACTGTCAGGATAGAGGCCGGAAGAGGGTAGTGGAATTCCCGGTGTAGCGGTGAAATGC
>JAWVZJ010000050.1:0-10852 GCA_033722255.1 Thermoanaerobaculia bacterium
CGAGCAGCCGAGCCTGATCCTCCTGGACATCATGATGGAGGGGATGGACGGGTGGGAGGTTCTGAGGGTCCTCAAGATGGAGGAGAAGACCCGGGGGATTCCGGTGGTGATCGTTTCCGCCCGGGTCGAGCCGAAGGACAAGATCCGCGGGCTGCAGGAGGGGGCCGTCGACTACATCACGAAGCCCTTCTCGGTCACCGACGTCTCCGAGAGCATCGGAGTCCTCCTGCGGTCGGACGAAGAGAAAGAGGCCTGATGGAGCCCGGCGGTCAGGACTATCTCGAGCTCCGTTCCCGCTGGTTGAAGCTCCGCAGCCACCTCTACGATCCCAACACCGGACTGCCGTCGCTGCCGGCGGTCCTGGAGGAGGTACGACGCCGGAGCGAGGCCGGACATCGGATGGGAGTGTTGTTGTTGGATCTCTCCGGTGAAGAGTCCCTGGAGGAGGTCTACGGGTGGGAGACCTACGACGGAGTGCTCCGACAGATCGCCGAGGCTCTGGAATCCCTCCGGGGCTCGGCCCTCGACGAGGAGGACATCGTCGCTCAGCCGGGGATCCGGAGCGACCAGTTCATTCTCTTTCTGGTCCTTCCGGATCGGGAGGCCGAAGCGGTTCTGGTCCGGAAGCGGGCGGAGATCCTCGACGAGCTGGAGACGAAGCTGCAGATCCAGGTCGGGAAGGAGCGACCCCGGGGGATCATGATCCACGCCGAGGCCAGGGTCATGCCCTACGATCCGACCGCCCGGATCGAGAGATCTCTCTATCGGGCCATCGACGAGGTCCGAGCCGCGTGTCGTCGGGATCGGGAAGAGCAGGTCAGTCTTCGGCTCAACGAGCTCCGGCGAATCCTCTCGAATAGGGATATCCTGATCCGCTATCAGCCCATCGTGCGTCTCACCGACGATTCGATCTTCGGTTTCGAGGCCCTCTCCTGCGGTCCCCGGGGCGATCTGTTCGCGGACCCGGAGATGCTGTTCTCCTTCGCGGAGAAGACGGACCAGATCATCGAGCTCGAGCGGATGTGTCGGTTGGAGTCGGTTCGGGGGGCCACGCAGCTGCCCCGGAGCAGCAAGCTGTTCCTGAACTGCTCCGCCCACGGGATCGAGGATCTCGAGGGGGTGTCGGACACCCTCACCCGGGAGATCGAGGAGGCCGGGCTCGCCGTGGACGACCTGGTCCTGGAGATCACCGAGAGGGTGGCCGTGCCTGCCTGGCGAGAGTTCCGGAAGCGGTTGGATCGGCTCCGAGACCGGGGTTTCCGGATCGCGATCGACGACATGGGAGCCGGCTACTCTTCCCTCCACTCCGTGGCGGAGATCGAGCCGGACTTCATGAAATTCGATATCGCCCTGGTCCGGGACATCCATCGCTCCGCGATCAAGCGAGGGCTCCTGGAGGGCCTCCGGTTGGTGGCGGAGAAGGTGGGCGCCCGGGTCATCGCCGAGGGCGTCGAACAGGAGGAGGAGCTGGAGACCTTGCAGGAGATGGGGGTCAGCTATGGTCAGGGGTATCTGTTCTCACCCCCGTCGACCTTCAGCCTCCACATGCCGGAGTAGGAGCGGACGGCCCCGGATGGTCGGATTCGCCTGAAACGTCTCGGGGCGTCGGGCCGAGCCCCGACGAGACGATCGGGCTCGGGTGGGACCTGCTCGGCCACCGTCCGGAGCGGACCGGAAACCGCTATACTCCCTCCTCCCCGGTCCCGGGGAGCCGATCCCGAAGATTCGAACGCGGAGCCACGAGTCATGACCGAGAGCTACGACCCCCACGCCGTGGAGGCGAAATGGCAGGAGGAGTGGCGGCGGTCCAATGCCGACGCCACGCCCGATTCCCCTGAGGATCCCTTCTACATGCTGGAGATGTTCGCCTACCCCTCCGGCGATATCCACATGGGCCACTTCCGAAACTACACCATCGGGGACGTGGTCGCCCGTTACCAGCGGATGATGGGCCGAGACGTCCTCCATCCCTTCGGCTGGGACGCTTTCGGTCTCCCGGCGGAGAACGCGGCCATCCAGCACGACGTCCACCCGGCGGAGTGGACCTACCGAAACATCGAGACCTCCCGGAGGACACTCCGGCGGATGGGGCTCTCCTACGACTGGGACCGGGAGATCGTGACCTGCCGGGAGGATTTTTATCGGTTCACCCAGTGGATGTTCCTGCTCCTCTACCGCCGGGGCCTCGCCTACCGGGAATCGTCCGAGGTGAACTGGTGTCCCGTCGACCAGACGGTCCTGGCCAACGAGCACGTGGTCGACGGGGCCTGCTGGCGCCATCCCGACACGCCGGTGGAGCGGCGGGAGCTGGAGCAGTGGTTCTTCCGGATCACGGAGTACGCTCAACGGCTGCTGGAGGGGTTGGACGACCTCGAGGAGTGGCCGGAGAGCACGGTCAAGCAGCAGAGGACCTGGATCGGCAAGAGCGAGGGGGCCGAGGTCGACTTCGAGCTCCAGGAGGGAGAGGAGAGCCTCTCGGTCTTCACGACCCGTCCCGACACCCTCTGGGGGGTCACCTTCATGACTCTGGCGCCGGAGCACCCCCTGGTGGAGAGGGCCACCGTCCCGGAGAGGCGCCCGGAGGTCCGGGGCTACGTGGAGGCCGCCCGGGCCAAGAGCGAGATCGAGCGGACCGACGCCAGCCGGGAGAAGGACGGAGTGTTCACCGGTTCCCACGTGATCCATCCCCTGACCGGAGACCCGGTCCCCCTCTGGGTGGCGGACTACGTCCTCGCCACCTACGGGACGGGGGCCGTGATGGGGGTCCCGGCCCACGACCAGCGAGACCTGGAATTCGCCCGCCGGTACGACCTCCCGGTCCGGGTGGTCATCCAGCCCCGGGGGGAGGAGCTCGACGGCGAGACCCTGGAGCAGGCCTACACCGGTGACGGGCTCATGGTCGACTCCGGTCCCTTCGACGGAACCCCCGTCGAGGAGGGGATCCACCGGGTGACCGAGTTCCTTCGGGAGGAGGAGATCGGTCGGGAGAAGACCCAGTACCGGCTCCGGGACTGGCTCATCAGCCGGCAGCGTTACTGGGGCTGTCCCATCCCCATGATCCACTGTGACTCCTGCGGCATCGTCCCCGTTCCGGAGGAGGAGCTCCCCGTACTCCTCCCGGAGTCGGTGCGGGACTTCGTGCCCACCGGGCGGTCCCCCCTGGAGGACGTCCCGGAGTTCTTCGAGACCGCCTGCCCGGAGTGCGGCGCCGACGCCCATCGGGATCCGGACACCATGGACACCTTCGTGGACTCCTCCTGGTACCACCTCCGGTACGTGGATCCCCACAACGAGGAGGAGCCCTTTTCCCGGCAGGCGGCCCGGACATGGCTCCCGGTGGACTTCTACATCGGCGGGGACGAGCATGCCACCGGGCACCTCCTCTACTTCCGCTTCTTCACCAAGGTGCTCCACGACGCGGGATGGCTGGAGATCGACGAGCCGGCGGTTCGCCTCTTCCACCACGGGATGGTCAAGGACGCCGAGGGAGAGATCATGTCCAAGTCGAAGGGAAATGTCGTGTCGCCGGCCCGACTCTTCGACCGAGATGGAGTCGACGTCCCCCGACTCGCCATGCTCTTTTTCGCTCCCTCCGCCGACGAGATCCTCTGGGAAGAGAAGGGCCTGGAGGGGGTCCGGCGGTTTCTGCACCGGCTCTGGGCTCTCTTCGTGGCCACCATGGCCGATCGTCGGGTGGAGGAGGACCGGGAGGTGGAGCGGAAGGCCCTCTCCTCCGGAGCCCGCGAGGCGTGGCGCCTCGCCCACCGGGCCGTGCAGCGGACCACCGATTCCCTGGAGGGCGACCTGAACTTCAACACCGCCGTGGCCGCGTTCATGGAGATGTTGAACGCCCTTCGGAAACCGGGGCCGCCCGACGAGTGGAGCGACGAGGACTTTCCGGTCCTGGTGGAAGCCTTCGACCTGTCGGCCCGGGCCCTGGCGCCCCTGGCGCCCCATCTGGGGGAGGAGCTTTGGCATCGGCTGGGACACGAGGAAAGCGTCTTCGACGCCCCCTGGCCCGTCGCCGAGGAGGAGGCGATGGCCCAGGAGTCGGTGGAGATCCCGATCCAGGTCGATGGGAAGCTCCGGAGCCGCGTCTACCTGGCTCCGGACGCCGGACGGGAGGAGATGGAGCGGGCGGCGTTGTCGGACGAGCGGATCCGGGAGGTCCTCGGCGACGAGGAGCCGGAACGGGTGATCGTGGTTCCCGGCCGGTTGGTGAACCTGGTGACGGGCTAGGGAGTCCCATCGAGATCGAACGATGAGAGTACCGAGGCCGGCTCTCGCATTGCTGGTGGGAGCGGTTCTGACGACGGGTGGCTGCGGCTCCTCTCCCGAGCTCGCCGGATCGAATCTGGTTCTGATCTCCGTCGATACTCTGCGGGCCGACCACTTGAGCTTGTACGGCTACGAGCGGCCGACCTCTCCCTTTCTGGAGGAGCTGGCCGAGGAGGCCGTGGTCTTCGACTCCTTCTTCAGCAACGGAGGCTTCACCCTGCCTTCTCACGCGACGATGATGACGTCGCTCAAGCCGACGGTCCACGGTGTGCAAAAGGACGGAACCAACCGGCTGGCGGAGGAGAGGACGACCCTGGCCGAGCTCCTTCGGGGGAGGGGCTACTCGACGGCGGCCTTCGTCGACTCCTACTACATGCGGCGGAAGCACGGCTTCGCCCAGGGGTTCGACCTCTACGACGACCGGGGGGGAGGGTTCGAGAAGATCCTCCCCAGGACACGAGAGTGGCTGCGGCGGAATCACCGGGAGCCCTTTTTCCTCTTCCTCCACACCTACGACGTCCATTCCCAGTCCGAGCGCCTTCCCTACGACTGTCCGGAGCCGTATCGGGATCGCTACACCGACGGGTTCGAGGTGGAGTTCGACGGCTGTCGCGGTGGGCGATGCGCCAGCAGTCTCTTTGCCCATGTCGTCGAGGAGTCGGTCGCGAGGCAGGTCCGGCTTACGGAATTCCTGGCTCCGGAGAAGATCGAGTACAGCGTGGCCCTCTACGACGGCTGCATCAACTACGTGGACGCGAAGATCCGGAAGATCGTCGGGCGGCTGGAATCCCTCGGAGTCCTGGATCGCACTCTCCTCGTGGTGACCTCCGACCACGGTGAGGAGTTCCTGGATCACGGTCGGCTCCTGCACACCCAGCGGGGTTTCGAGGAGATGGCCCACATCCCCCTGATCCTCCGGTTGCCCGGGGGGCGGCACGGAGGACTCCGGGTCCGGCACCTGGCGGCGATGGTCGACCTGATGCCCACGGTTCTGGACGTGTTGGGGGTCCCTCCTGCCCCCGTGGCTCAGGGACGCTCTCTCATGCCCGCCATCGTCGACGGGAGACCCGTTCGCAGGGAGACGACGATCTGGCAGGCTCTCCGGGACCAGGAGTGGAAGCTCCTCCCGGAGCGGAAGGTCCTGTTCCATCTCCCCACCGACCCCCGGGAGAGGCGAAACCGGTGGGAGCAGGACCCCGAGATTGTCCGGAGGCTCACGACCAGACAGCAGCGCCTCATGGAACGGGACCGGGAGCTCGCCGAGTCTCTCCGGGCGGGTCGGGAGCCGGTCGGCCCGGTCGAGCTCACCGAGGAGGAGGCCCGGGAGCTCCGGGCCCTGGGTTACGTCGACTGACGGTTACGTGGGCCGAGATCCCTCCGTGGACCGAGGGCCGTCGTCCTCGTCCTCCGAACGGCGGACCGGAAGCGCTGGCGTTCCGCCGGCGACGTGGAGGGTTCGCTGGGGGAAGGGGATCTCGATCCCCGCTTCGTCCAGGGCTTCCTTGGCCCGCTCCAGGCACCGGAAGGTCATCTTCCGCTCGTCCTGGGGGTTTTCCAGCCAGACCCGGAGCTCGAGCTCCACCCCGGAGTCGGCCAGGGCGGTGACCACGACCTCCGGCTCGGGGATCTCCTTGACTCCCTCCATGGTCCCGCAGGCGTCCAGGAGGACCTCCCGGGCTTCTGAGACCCGCTCCCGGTAGGCGATACTGAGGGGGACTCCCAATCGGAGATTCTCGGTCAGCGTGTGGTTCAGGATGTCGTGGTCGATGACCTCCTTGTTCGGAAGGACGACGTCCAGATGCTCGAGAGTCCGGAGACGGGTGGAACGGATCCCGGTTTCGACGATCTGACCGTAGTATCCGGCGATGGTCACCCGGTCCCCGATTCGGAACGGACGGTCGGAGAGGATCGTGAAGCCCGCCACGATGTTGGAGAGGGTGTCCTGGGCCGCCAGACCCAGGGCCAGACCGGCGACCCCGACTCCGGCCAGGAGGGAGCCGACGTTGAGACCGGCCTGGGAGAGCGCCATGATCACTCCGAGGCCGATGACCGTGTACCGGACGAGGGGGATGAGGAGGTGGCCGAGGGCGGGATCGACCTTCGACCGCTGAAGCACTCCCCGGAGGATCCGTACCGCGAGCCAGCTCCCCAGGAAGAAGAGCAGCAAGACGACCAGGGCGGCAAAGAGGGAGGGGATGCGCTCGGTCAACGCGTCCAGGAGGGCCCGTCCGAACTCGATCCAGGTGCGCCCCTGGAAGATCTCTTCCGTCCGGGGAAAGAGGGGCTCGATCTCCAGCTCCGGTTCCTCCGTCGCCGGAGTCTCGGTACCGGTGGGGGCAGGGGGGATCTGGGGCCTCGCGGCCAGCGGCAAGAGCACCGCCATCGAGATCAGACCGGAAAGTAGAAGCAGGAGAGCTCGTCGCATGAACCCGAGCGAGTATACGCGAACGGAAGGCCCCGGTAGGAGGTCCCGGGATTTCGTGGAGCCGGGGCTCCGGTGGAGCGATCTCCGGCGGGTGATCCCCGCTGGCCGGGACCCTTCCCGGACACGTTACAATCCCCGCCGAGGAGAATCAGCTGTGGATCGGCGACGAGAGAGGCGATGGCCCCGGGTCCTGGACGTCCGTTTCCGGAAGCGGGGCGAGGAGGAGAAACCCCATCGGGCGGTGGCCACGAACATCTCGAAGGGCGGAATGTTCATCCGGACGTCGGCCGTGCTTCCCAGCGGCACCCGGGTCAGGGTCGAGGTCGTGCATGCTCGCCACGGCTTCATGGTCGAGGGGGTGGTGGTCCGGGCCCTCCGGACTCCCACCCATCTCCAGACGGTACGCCCCTCCGGTATGGGTGTCCGTTTCCTGCCACCGGGAGAGCTGGTGGAGGAGCTCCTCCCCCACATGGCGACGAGCAAGGCTTCGGATTCTCGAGAGGGACAGGCGGAGAAGCGGGAGGGAGCCGAGTCCCCCGCCGAGTCCCCCGCCGATTCCCGGAGAGCCCCTTCCGGACGGGAGACGGGGCCGCGGGAATCCTCGACCATGGAGCTGGAGGACCGGGTGTTCGAAGTCTCGTTCCAGGACCGGGATTGGTTCCGGGCCGTCTTCGACCGAGACGTGCAGACCGGGGGGATCTTCGTCCCCAGCGACGAGCCGGCGGCGATCGACGAAGTGGTGAAGGTGGAGATCAGCATCGAGGGAGCGGGATCGGCTCGTCTCGAAGCCCGAGTCGTCCATTCCGTTCCTCCCGGCGACGAGGCGGTCGAGGGACAGAACGTGCTCTCGGGCATGGGAGTGCAGTTCAGCGACGTGCCCCGGGCCGTCGAGCGGCTCCGAAAGCTCCTGGATTGACACCGGTCCCGGGATGGCTCCGGTCGCCGGCCACCCCGGGATCGTCCTCTGGAAAGGACGGCTCGTCCCATGGGGAGACCGTGGCGGGTCGCCGGGATCGGCACGGGGTGCGGAAACGGCCCCGTCTCCGGGTCGGTCCGTTGGCATCCTGGTTGCTCGGAGGAAGGGTGAGCCCGGGGCGATCCGGTGACGCAACCCCTGTGAGGCGACCCCGGTGGTGCAAGAGCGATCAACGACCAGGATGGAGGAAGATCAGATGAGGAAGAGGATTTCGGTTGGTGCGTTGCTGGCGGTGGTGGGTCTCGTCTCGGCCTCGGTTCCCGCCGCGGCGGAAAACTCGGTGCGGTTTCGCCTCGGTCAGTTCACGCCGGACGGAGAGTCGGAGTACTGGGAGGGGAAAGAGATCGATTTCACGGGTGAGGCGGAGGACCTGGAGGGAGTCTACGGGGGTCTCGACTTCCTGTTCGAGCCCACGGACTTCGTCGGGCTGGTGGTTTCGGTGGATCGGTTCGAAAACGATCTGGACCAGGAGTACCGGGATTTCGTGGACACGGCCGGGAACCCGATCGTCCACCAGACCAACCTCGAGATCACGCCATTGACGGTGGGAGTGCTCGTCCGGGTGGCGCCACCACGCTCTCCCGTCCGTCCCTACCTCGGGGCAGGAGCCGGGCTGTACTTCTGGCGGTTGGAGGAGGACGGGGAGTTCATCGATTTCACCACCGATCCTCCAGAGATCTTCGAGGCCGAGTTCACGGACGAGGGACAGCCCTTCGGCTACTATCTCATGGCCGGCATCGAGGTCCCCGTCGGGCCCTACTTCTCCTTCTTCGCTCAGGGGCGTTGGGACGAGGCCGACGACGAGCTCGAGGACGATTTCACCGGCCTCGGCGAGCTCGATCTCTCGGGCCGTCGCATTGCGGCGGGCATCGCGTGGAGGTTCTAGCCCCGGACCGGCGCTGCCTGTGGTAATCTCGCTTCGGGCCGGCCCCGCTTCCGGCCCGTCGAATTCCGTCCCATCCCGCGAAGAGATCGATCAGAAGGAGATCAGGACATGCCCTACAGCCCGTTACTCGTGAAGCCGATGCGTGAAGAGCTCACGTCGGCCGGCGTGGAGGAGCTCCGGACGGCCGAGGACGTGGAGCGATGGATGGAGGCCCGGAAAGGGCTCTCCATGCTCGTCATCAACTCGGTCTGCGGCTGCGCCGCTGGCGCCGCCCGTCCCGGAGTCCGGATGGCCCTGGAGGACGACGAGGCACCGGAGTCGGTGGCCACCGTCTTCGCCGGCCAGGACGTCGAGGCGACGGCCGAGGCCCGGAGCCGTTTCTCGGACATCCCCCCCAGCAGCCCGTCCATCGCTCTCTTCCGGGACCAGGAGCTCGTCTATTTCGTGCCCCGGCACCGGATCGAGACCAAGGACGCGGAAGGCGTGGCCGTGGATCTCCGTCAGGCCTTCGAGCGCTTCCGGGCCGAGCCCGCGGCCTCCTGACGCCGTATCTCCCTCCATGGGCACCTTCCACCGAGACAAGGGCGACCTCCACGGCATCACCGTTGTCGTGGAGACCGAGGGGCCGGAGCTCTACGTCGGTCGCTGCGACGAGGTCACTGACGAGGGGGTGATCCTCCTGGACGCCGACGTCCACCGGGAGGATGGGGAGGGTCCCGACCGGGAGGAGTACCTGGACCGGGCGAGCCGCTTCGGAGTCTGGGGGAAGATCCGGCGCCTCGTGGTGGCCAGAGACCGGGTCTCGTCGATCCGTCCACTGGGGGACCTCTGAACCGGATCCGTGCAGGCATCTGGCCTGCCTCCCGATGGATTTTCCATGAATGATCCGGGCGACTCCCCGTGAGCGGATCCGGAGTTTTCTGGACCGGAGTCGGCTTCCTGGGCTTGGCCCTGGGAGTGGCCGCGGGCGCCTTCGGGGCCCACGCCCTGCAGGGGAGCCTGGATGCCGAGAATCTCCAGCGGTGGGACACCGCCACCCGGTACCTCGTTTACGGGTTCCTGGGAATCACCCTGGCCGGTCTGGCGGCGACGGTCTGGCCGGACGCTTCCTGGGGGCCTCCCCTCGCCTGCCTCTTCCTCGGCACGGCGGTGTTCTCCGGGACCGTCGGGTCCCTCGCTCTGGGAGGTCCCCGCTGGCTCGGAGCCGTGACCCCGGTCGGCGGCACGCTGATGATCGTGGCCTACGCCTGGATCGGCTGGACTGTCCTCCGTCGGGTGGGCTGAGCCGGTCGCGGGGCCACTCTCCGGATCCCTCTCGGGAGAGACCGGGCGGCCGGTACAATATCCTCGGATGGCTCCCGGCCCCCGTTTCATCGAGCGGCCGGAAGAGCCCGGCCTTCCTCCTGACGGGCCGTCCGGCGTAGAGGCCGTCGCAGATCGCTGAACAGAACCGACCCATATCCCGAACTTCAACGAGGAGTCCCCATGTCCAACGGAATCACCTCCGTCCCCTCCCCAGAGAACGAGCCCGTCCTCTCCTACGCCCCCGGCTCCCCGGAGCGAGCTTCCCTGAAGAGTCGCCTGGACGAGATGATGAGGGAGGAGATCGAGATCCCGTGCATCATCGGAGGCCGGGAGGTCCGGAGCGGTCGGACTGCCGAGTCGGTCTGCCCTCACGACCACGGCCACGTGCTGGCCAGGGTCCACCTGGCCGGAGAGGAGGAGGTCCGGGCCGCCGTGGAGGCCTCCCAGGAGGCCTGGGAGGAGTGGTCCGAGATGCGGTGGGAAGCCCGGGCCGCGATCTTCCTGAAGGCGGCGGATCTCCTCGCCGGTCCCCGGCGGGACACGGTCAACGCGGCCACCATGTTGAATCAGTCGAAGACGGTGCACCAGGCCGAGATCGATTCCGCCTGCGAGCTGATCGACTTCTGGCGCTTCAACGTCCACTACATGCGCCGGATCTACGAGGATCAGCCCCGCTCCTCGTCGGGGATCTGGAACTACGTCGAATACCGTCCTCTGGAGGGTTTTGTCTTCGCGGTGACGCCCTTCAACTTCACCTCCATCGGGGGCAACCTCCCCACGGCGCCCGCCCTCATGGGGAACACGGTCCTCTGGAAGCCCGCCAGCAGCGCCATCGCCTCCAACTACCAGGTGATGCGGGTCCTCCAGGAGGCGGGATTGCCCGACGGCGTCGTCAATTTCATCCCCGGCCGGGGCGCCGACGTGGGCAATCCGGTCCTGGCCTCCGCCGAGCTCGCCGGGCTCCATTTCACCGGTTCCACCG
>JAWVZJ010000051.1:0-10739 GCA_033722255.1 Thermoanaerobaculia bacterium
GGGTACGGCAGCTCCGGTTGGCGGAGATCTCCACCGACCGGGTCGGATGGGGCACCGCCTTCACCGACCTCGACCTGGACGGTCGTCCGGATCTGGTGGTGGCCAATGGGAGCACCCTGGAGCGGGACGACGATCCGGGTCGACTCCAGGCCCAGAGGCCCTTCGTTCTCTGGAACGACGGACGTCGCTTCCACGACGTCACCGAGAGCTGGGGGGAGGATCTCGAGCGAGCCCGGGTGGCCCGGGGGCTGGCCTGTGCGGATCATGACGGAGACGGAGACCCCGACTTCGCGGTGTCCGTGAACCGGGGATCGGCCCTGCTCTTCGTCAACGAGGGTCCCCCCGGAGGACATTGGGTGGAGATCCAATGGAGGGGCTCCGCCGCCGCAGGGCTGGGCGCCACCGTCGCCGTCGACGCTCACGGGCGGCACCAACGGCGCTGGCTGGGAGCCGACGTCTCCTTCGCGTCCCAGCACGAAGGATCGCTGCGGTTCGGTGTCGGAGACGCGACCACGGCCACGTTGGAGGTCACGCTCCCGGGCGGGCCGGGCTGGCGATTCTCGGGGCTTCCCGTCGACTCCCGGATCCTGGTTCACGGATCGCCCGGACGGAGCTCGCGTCGGGTCCCCAGAGGGGAGAGCTCCGAAGGCTCGATCGGACGCTCCATTGCCGAGGTGGCTTCGGGGACCCCGGTCGCGGAGCACGAGTCCGGTGGATAATGAAGGTTGAGAGGAGAAGCCGATGAAGACGGTCATCGAGCCGTTCCGTATCAAGATGGTGGAGCCGATCCGGATGACCACGGTGGAGGAGCGTCGGGGGCTCATTCGGGAGGCCGACTTCAACCCGTTCCGGCTCCACGCCGACGACGTCCTGATCGATCTGCTGACCGATTCGGGTACGTCGGCCATGAGCACCCATCAGTGGGCCGGGGTCCTGGAGGGGGACGAGTCGTACGCCGGAGGCCGGAGTTTCTTCCGGTTCCGGGACGCCGTCCGGGATGTCTTCGGTCACCAGCACGTGATCCCCACCCACCAGGGCCGGGCGGCCGAGCGTCTGCTCTGCCAGGCCGTGGTTCCGAAGGACAGCGTGGTGCCCGGCAACACCCATTTCGACACCACCCGGGCCAACATCGAGCTCTCCCGGGCCGAGGCCCGGGATCTACCGACTCCCGAAGCCCACGATCCTTCCAGCTCCTATCCCTTCAAGGGGAACGTCGACCTCGAGGCCCTGGAGGCCTGCCTGGAGGAGGTTGGGCCCGCCAGGGTGCCCTTCGTCCTGATCACGGTGACCAACAACTCCGAGGGGGGACATCCGGTGAGTCTGGAGAACCTCCGGGCCACCCGGGAGATCTGTGACCGGTTCGGCGTCCCCCTGCTGCTGGACGCGGCCCGGTTCGCGGAGAACGCGTACCTGATCAAGCTCCGGGAGCCCGGCCAGGAGAAGCGCACCGCCACGGAGATCGCCCGGGAGCAGTTCTCCCTCTCGGACGGGGCCCTCATGAGCATGAAGAAGGATGCCTTCGGGAACATCGGTGGAGTCATCTCCCTGGATTCCGACGCCTGGGCGGAGGAGATCCGCTCCTTGCTGATCCTGACGGAGGGGTTCCCGACCTACGGGGGGCTCGCCGGCCGGGATCTCGAGGCCCTGGCCATCGGGCTGGAGGAGGTGCTGCACGAGGACTACCTCCACTACCGGATCACCTCCACCGCCTACGTGGGCCAACATCTGGCCGACGAGGGGGTTCCGGTGCTCGAGCCCTTCGGAGGGCACGCCGTCTACCTCGACGGCAAGGCGTTTTGCCGCCACCTGGAGAACGAGGATCTTCCGGGGTGGTCGCTATCGGTCGCCCTCTACGAGGAGATCGGGGTCCGGGCGTGCGAGATCGGAAACGTCATGTTCGGTCGTCCCGATCCCGAGACCGGGGAGTGGCGCTGGCCGGCCCTGGACCTGGTTCGGCTGGCGATTCCCCGGCGGGTCTACACTCAGAGCCACATGGACTACGTGGTGGAGGGGATCGTGAAGCTCTACGAGGAGCGGGAACGGATTCCGGGGCTACGCTTCACCCATCGTCCCGAGACCCTCCCTCACTTCACGGCCCGTTTCCGGCGGGTCTAGCAGCCCGACATGCCCGTCGCGTCGCTTCGGGCATTCCTGAGGATGGAAACGGGGAGCTGACCAGTCGATGACCGTGGGCCGGTCCTCCGGTTGCGGGAGCGGGGCCGGGAGGGGACGGCGCGGACAGGGCTGTCTTTGACTGGGAGGCCCCCGCCTGTGCCCGTCTGCGCGCCGCCGGAGCACCCGCGCCGAAGGCGTGGGTCGATGCCCCGGTCCGGGCCCACGCGCCCAGGTTCTCATCGGCCGGCGGAGATCAGGCTTCGAGACGTTCCACCAGCTCCTGGGCTCGGGGGAACAGCACGTTGTTCTCCAGGTGGATGTGCACATGGGTGTCCGCCTCGAGGTCGGACAGGCCCTGGTAGAGACCGCGATAGCTGTTGCAGGCCGTGTCCGGAGGCGTGAAGTCGGTGGTCAGGCTCCGCATCCGAGCCAGGATCCGGGCCACCTGCTCGTGATCGTCCTCCATGGCGGCCACCGGGCCGTCGATGGCGACCGGCGGCTGGAAGCCTTCTCCCTTCGCGCTGCCCTCCATTCTCTCGATGAGGGGGAACAGGATCTCCTCCTCCTTGGCCATGTGCTGGAACATCTCGTCTCGGAGGCTCTGGAACAGATCCCGGACCTCCAGGAGCTCCGGGTGCCGATCGCCGTGTCGGTCGGCCACCTTCACGGCGAGCTCGCCCAGGAGGGGAAGCTCTCGCCGGAGTGCGCCGTGGTAGCGGCGAACGATGTGTCCGGAGAGCTTTCCCAGGGAGGCCCGATTCCAATCGTCCTCGGGTTCGGGAGCCGCGCAGGCCTCTTCCAGCTCCTGGAGGAGCTCCCGGGAGCTCAGTCCCCGCTCGTCGCAGACCTCGGAGAGGGGCCGCTTCCCTCCACAACAGAAGTCGATGCCGTGACGTTGGAAGACCCGGACCGTGGAGGGGTGGTCCCGGGCGATGGTGGCGATCTGCTGGCTGGGTTCGAGCATGGTGTCTCCTCGGTATTCGGGCCGGGAGGGTCTCCCTCGGATCGGGGACTCGTCTCCGGCCGGTTCGGTCATCGTGGAGCGAGGGTAGGCTCACCGGGGCTGGGACGTCCTTGTTCCAGGGCAAAGAAGCACGATGCCGCCGGATGCGATAGTCTGAGCATGATGAAAGCCAGAAGCTCGGTCGTGCCGTTTTCCCCCTCCTCCTCGAAGGATCTCCCCACGGGCTGGGAAGCTCTGCTGGAGATCGGAGAGAGACGGTCGGTGGAGGCGGGGAAGACCCTCCTGGAGGACGGGAGCCGGACGGAGAGCCTGTACATCGTCCTGGAGGGCCAGCTCAAGATGAATCGGCTCACCCCGGCGGGGAAAAACCTGATCCTCTCGGTCCTGGGTCCGGGGGACATCTGTGGCGTGGCCGGAGCCCTGGGAGAGGCCACGTCGTGCACCTCCGTGGAGGCGGTGGTTCGGTCCGTCTGCCTCGAGGTTCGACGAGAGGACCTCTACGCGCTGCTTCGCCGGACTCCGGAGCTCCTGGAGCGGATCCTTCCGGTTTTGACGAAGCACCTCCGGGAGTGCAGCAACTGCCTGGTGGAGAGCTCCTGCTCGAAGGTCGCGACTCGGCTGGCCGTCCTCTTCCTCCGATTCGCGGACCGGATGGGGGAGGCCCGGACCGGCGGGACCTTCATCCCCCTCCCCCTGGCCCGGCAGGATCTCGCCGACCTGGCGGGAACCACCCTGGAGACGGCGATCCGGATCATGAGCCAGTGGGGGAAGGACGGCTGGGTGGAGACCCTCTCCGACGGCTTTCTGCTGAAGAATCGTCGGCGCCTGGAGGAGCTCGCCCTTCAGTAGAGCCCGCTCACTCGGGCTCGGACCGTTTCCCGAGGGCCGGGAGATCCAGGATCGTGACCCGCTGTCGCCCCAGCTCCACCAGTCCCTCGTTCTTCCATCCAGACAGCAGGCGGCTCACCGTGTAGAGCGTGGTTCCGGTGAGCTCGGCCAGGGTCTGGCGGGAGAGTTGGAGATCGAGGATGACCCGGTCGCCCCTCCTCTCTCCATGGAGCCGGGCCAGTCGGACCAGGGCCCGGGCGAGGCGGGCCGGGACCGGCAGGGTGGCCAGCTCCCGGAAGCGCTCCTGGAGTCCCCGCATCCGAATCGAGACAATCCGCGTCGCTTCCAGGGACATGGCGGGGTAGCGATCCATCTCCGCTGCCAGCAGGTCCCGGTGCCAGGCCAGCAGGTCGGTGGGGATCATCGCTTCCGCCGCCACCGGATAGCTCGTCTCCTGCATTGCCGCTACCACCGCGAAGAGATCTCCGTCCGCCAGGAGGGCCACGATGACCTCCTCCCCGGCCGCCGTGACCTGGGTCAGCTTGATCTGTCCATCGTGGACCAGATAGACGCGGTTCGCGGGATCGCCGCGGTGGAAGAGGATTTCGCCCGCCTCCATCTGCCGCTGTTCGGTCTTCCGGACGAGCTCTCGCTGCTCTCCCTCGGGCAGGGCCTCGAAGAGGGAGCAGCTCCGGATCGCGTCCAGGATCGCCGAATCGTCCACCGCCCTCCATTATGCCCGGCTCAGATCCGGGACCGAAAGGGCCGGCCCGGGGTCATCGAATGGTCAGGCCTGAATCACCGCGATGGGCGTGGCGCGCGGTCAGGAGCCATCGGCCAGGGAGAGCATACTCCGGAGCTGAGGCTCGACGGTGTCCGCGAGGATCCGGTGTCCCGCGGCGTTGGGATGGATCCCGTCCGGCCGGTTGAGAGCGGGTCGACCGGCGACTCCCTCCAGGAGGAAGGGGACGAGGGGCACGTCGAGATCCTCGGCGATCCGGGGGTAGAGATTCCGGAAGCTCCGGGAGTACTCCTCTCCGTAGCTGGGGGGAATCCGGAGTCCCAGAAGGAGGACCCGGCTCTCCGCTTTCCGGGCTCGGCGGACGATCTTCCGGAGGTTTTGCTCGATGCCGGAGATCGGCTGTCCCCGGAGACCGTCGTTCACCCCGAGCTCGAGGACCAGTAGATCGGGCTCCTGCCTTAGGATCCAGTCCAGGCGGCGGAGGCCTCCGGCGCTGGTGTCGCCGGACACGCCGGCGTTGACGATCTCCGCGGGGATCCCGTCCCTCTGGAGCCGTTCTTCCAGGAGGGCGGGGAAGGTCTCCTCCAGGGCCAGGCCGGGACCGGCGGTGAGGCTGTCTCCCAGGAACACGATCCGGACGGGATCCGCCTCGGGGGTCGGCCGAGCTCGGGAAGCCGGTGGAGGGTCTCCGGTGGGCCCGGTGCCCGGTTCCGGAGGTCGAGCGTCTCCGGAATCCGGGCCGGCCTGGCAGCCTCCCAGGAGGATCAGCAGGGCCAGGGCCGGGACTAGCTCTCGGATCACTCCGGCCTCGACTCCTTCGCCCGTTGCCAGAGCTCCTCCAGCTCGTCGAGGTCGGCCTCCTCTACGGTCCGGTCCCGCTCTTCCAGGGCCGCCTCGACAGCGGAGAACCGGCGGCGGAACCTCCGGTTGGCTCGGGCCAGGGAGGCTTCGGGATCGATCCCCAGATGTCGACCCAGGTTGGCCAGGGCGAAGAGGAGATCCCCGAGCTCCTGGGAGACCCGGCGGAGATCGAGGTCCTCCTCGGCGAGCTCGCGATCGAGCTCCTCCAGCTCCTCGGAGATCTTGGCCCGGGGACCCTCGGCGTCCGGCCAGTCGAAGCCGACGGCCGCTGCCTTCTGCCCGATCCGATAGGCGCCGACGAGGGCCGGGAGGGAGTCGGGGACTCCGTCCAGGAGGCGGATGTCCCCTTCCCCGATCTTCCGCTGTTCCCAGGCGGCGGCGACCTCCTCCGGGCTCTCGAGAGTCTCGCCTCCGAAGACGTGGGGATGCCGATTCACCATCTTCCGTTGCTGGGCTTCCAGGACCGCCTCCAGGTCCAGCTCGCCGGCCTCCTCTCCGAGGCGTACGATGAACGCGGCCTGGAAGAGCAGATCCCCGAGCTCGTCTCCGATCGAGGACCAGTCTCCCCGATCCAGGGCCGCTGCGAGCTCGTGGGCCTCCTCCACGAGGTACGCCCGGATCGAGCCCGGGGACTGCTCCCGATCCCAGGGGCAGCCCTCGGGCCCGCGGAGGGTCTCGACGAGGGTCACGAGGTCGCGGAGGCTCATGGGGAGCCCAGTTTACTCCGGGGTCTCCCCCGGGCTTGCCGGTGGCTGGGCGGGATTGCTACGATATCCATGAATTCTCGTGGGATGAGGGCAGCCGGGAGGCGTTCAGGTGAGCAAGGAGATCAAAGTCACGGACAAACGGATCTTCACGCCCGAAGGGGATCTGAAGGAGGAGTACAAACACCTGGAGGACGAGGAGGCGGCTCCGCCGGAAGACTCGACCCCGGAGAGGGAAGAGCCCGCGCCAGAGAGCCCCATCGCCCCCCCCGGGGCCGAGCCCCGGGTCCCCGAGGGCCCCGAGACCACCTCCCCACCGCCTGGGTCCGGAGCTCCTTCGCCCGGTCCGGAAGCCCCGGGACGATCCTTCGAGGTCGGAGAGGACGAGGAGGCCGGGGAGTCGCCGGGCTTCTTCGATCTGGTGGCCATGATCGCCGAGCCCGTGGCGCTGTACCTGGGAGACGCGAAGCTCCCGGACGGGAGATCGGCCGAAAACCTGGAGATGGCCCGACTCCACATCGATCTCCTGGAGGTCTTGAAGGAGAAGACGGCGGGGAACCTGAGCGCACAGGAGTCGACGGCGCTGGAGGATCTCCTCTACCGGCTCCGGATGCGGTATGTCCAGAAGCGGGGGTAATCCCCCGGCGGCCTCCGGCTTCCTCCGGCCCCAGGGGGTCCTCTCGTTGGTCCTCTGGATCCTTCCCGGACTGTTGGCGACGCCGCCTCCCCTGGGAGCCCAACTCGACACGGCACCCCGGGAGGGAGTGACCCTGAGTCGTTCGGTCAGTCAGGTCCTGGCCCACCTCCAGGACGACTGGATCGGCTGGATGAACTCCTACTTTCAGAATCAGCCGGAGGTGGCCGAGGAGCACCTCCGGGACCTTCTGAGCTCGCTGGACGTCCTCGGCTTCGAGCGCTTGCCCGAGCTCTCGACGGGAGCCACGGTCCGGGGAGTGGAGGCCGCCTTCCAGGGAAGCCCGGAGCGGGCGGAGTTCGCCTTCGACGCCGCGGAGCGTCTCGATCCGGGACGACCGGAGATCGAGCTGGGCCGGGCGATCCTCGCCCGGGAGACGGGCGACCGGCTCGGGGCGGTGATCCACCAGCTCCGGGCGATCCAGAGGCTCTTCGGGATCCAGTCCTATCGCTTTCTCTGGTGGAGGAACCTCCTGCTGGGGATCCTGGCGGTCGTCCTGCTGGCGGGGGCGTTCTTCACGGTGACTCTCCTGGCTCGGCTCGGACCGCCGCTGATGTCCGCGATCCGGAAGAATCTGCAGGGCCGGATTCCCGGTCCGATGGGACATCTGGGGGCGGCCGTGATCCTCCTGTGGCCGTTGGTGTTGCCCCACGGTGTCGCGTGGGCCCTCCTGTACTGGTCGGTGCTTCTGTGGGCGGTGGCTTCCCGGAGCCAGCGTGTCGTCCTGGGGTTGGTCTGGATCGTCCTCGGCGCCACGCCCCTCCTGCTCTCGATGCAGCTCCGCCAGGTCCAGGTCGCCCTCTCCCCTCCGAGCCGGGCCATCGACGCCATGGAGGAGGACCGGCTCTACGGGACGTTCTTCTCGGATCTCGGCGTCCTGGCCACCCTGCTGCCGGAGCATCCCGGGGTGCTGGAGCTCCTGGGGGACGTCCACCGGACCCTGGGACAGTGGGAGGAGGCGTTGCCCTTCTATCGGGCGGTCCTCGAGCAGGATCCGGACGATCGGACGTCCCTGATCTCCGTCGGCGCCTATTACTTCAGAAAGGGGGACTACGGGAACGCGATCCGGTTCTTTCAGCGGGCGGCGAATCTCGAGGACGCCACCGCCGCCGCCTACTACAACCTCAGCCAGGCCTACTCGGAGTCCTATCTCTTCGACGAGCAGAAGCAGGCACTTCGTCGGGCCCGGGAGCTGGGAGAGGAGCAGGTGAGCCGATGGATCGAGGAGCGCTCCGAGGAGCGCGTGGTGACCTTCCAGGGAGGGTTGGGAGCGGAGGAAGCGATCCGGAGTGCCCTGGTCTCGAGCTGGTCACGACAGGAGGACTCCCGGAAGGTACGCCCCTTCCTCTCCCTGGTTCTTCCCGTGCTGGGTCTGGCATTCGGGCTCGCCCTCAGACGGGGCCTCGAGGGTTCCCTTCCCAGGAGGGATCCCTTCCCGGACCGGGGCACCGGGATGCGAATGGTCCGGACCTTCGTTCCCGGCCTGACGTCGGCGGAGGAGGGACGGGGTGGGCAGGGCTTCCTGGCGGCCCTGGTTCCGGCAGCGTTGTTGCTGATCGCCGCCCCCGGCAGGGTGGGCTTCGATCTCCCGTGGGGGCTGGCTCCGAATCGGGGGGCGATCGTCGCCTGCGTCTTCGCATCCCTGGTCATCTTTCTCGGAATCCGGTTGGTCCGGGCGGTGCGAGGCTGATGGTAGAGTCATCGGTGATCTTGTGCGCGAGACACGGTCCCCGGCGGATCTGAGCGAGCTGGCGAGCCATGGCCATCGAGGGAAATCTCGAGACTTTCAATCTGCCAGAGATCCTGCAGATGATCTCCAGTCAGGACAAGACGGGGATCCTCACCGTTCAGGGGGTGAACGACATCGTCGCCATCTCCTTCAAGGTGGGGCAGGTGGTGGGTGCCGTCGCCCTGAACCTGACGGTGGAGGAGGGTCTGGGACAGGTCCTGGCGAGCCAGGGAATGGTCAGCCCCGGTGACTTCGCGGAGGTCACCGAAGAACACGAGCGGACCGGCAAACGCCTTCTGGATCTGCTGACCGAGCAGGGTCTCCTGGACCGGAGCAGCCTTCTGGAAGCCCTGAGGTTGCAGACCTATCGGCTGATGCTCCAGCTCTTGCGATGGGACCAGGGGGAGTTCAAGTTCTACTCCGGAGACGAGGTGGCGTACGAAGAGGGCTTCTACGCCATCTCGGTGGAGGAGCTCCTGATTCGATCCGTCAGCGATCTCGGGGAGGAACAGGGAGCCGAGCTCCCCGAGCCGGAAGGGGTCTACGAGCGGGTTCCCGGCGCGGCCGAGATCAAGGTCCAGGGGGTGGACGGCGAGGGGCCGTCTCCCGGAGATCCGGCCGTCTGGCTCGACTCCGAGGAAAAGAGACTCTGGGACAGTCTCGACGGCGAGCGGTCGGCGGAGTCCCTGGCCGAGGAGATCGACCTCGGCAGGTACAAGGTCCTTTTCACCCTGTACCGTCTGCTGAGCGAGGGAGCCGTCCGACCGAAGGCCGTCCCGGCGAAGGATCGGGCGGAGGAGCGGAAAGAGGTGCCTCGGGACATCCCGGAGGCTCCTCCCGAAGCGGCTCCTCCGATGGAGGCCCCTCCGGCGATCGAGCCGGAGGAGCCCGCCGAGTCCCTCGAGATCCCCATGGAGGAGGCCCTGGAGGAGGGCGAGGAGGAGCCCGTCGCTCGACGGCCCTCCCTCGATCTCGACTGGATCGGTGAGCTCGTGCCGTCGGCTAGCGCCGCGGTGGTGGCGATCCTTCTGGGGGCCCTGCCCTTCGCCGCCAGCGTCTCGGGCCTGCTTCTCCCGTTCCCCTGGCAGTCGGACACCCGGCAGACCCTGGAGGCCAACCGGACCCTCGCTCGGTATCAGAGGATCGACCGGGCGGCCCGGACCTTCTTTCTCCTGGAGGGGCATTACCCGGACGCCCTGTCGGAGCTGGTCGACCTTCGGCTCCTGGCGGTCCGGGATCTGCACGACCCCCGGGGACGGGTCCTGAGCTACTCCAGTGACGACGTGAGCTATCTGCTCCAACCGGTCGAGGAGGGTCGTCCCGTCGACGAGGTTCCGGTGCGGGAGTCGATCACCGGAGATTTCCTCCTGGATCCGGACTTCCTGGAGGTGCCCGACAGGGAGGCGCCCCCTCTCGTGCTCCTGGACTGAGGAGCGTCTACTTCCCGCCACCCCCTCCCCGGGGCCCCTCCCGAGGGTTTGAGGGCAACCCCGAGGGACGGAATAAATCTGAGTCCTATATTGTAAGATATAGTGACGAGGCTGAAAGTCTCAGCCGAGACGACGCAGATCTTACGATTCGGTGGGTCCTAACCCGAGATTCCGGGCCACCGAGACGAGTCAGAACCCGAAGGAGGGAAGAACCTTGAGCAAGATCATCGGAATCGACCTGGGTACCACGAACAGCGTGGTGGCCCTCATGGAAGGGGGCGAGGCGAAGGTCATCCAGAACGCCGAGGGGAGTCGCACGACTCCCTCCGTCGTTGCCTTCAGCAAGAGCGGCGAGCGGCTCGTCGGCCAGGTGGCCAAGCGCCAGTCCGTGACCAATCCCGAGAACACGATTTTCTCCATCAAGCGGTTCATGGGCCGCCGGTACGGAGAGGTCAGCGAAGAGATGAAGATGGTGCCCTACGAGGTCACCGAGGCCGAAGGCGGAGGGGTCCGGGTCAAAGCCGACGACAAAGAATACTCCCCACCGGAGATCTCCGCCATGATCCTGGAGAAGCTGAAGCGGGCAGCGGAGGACTACCTCGGCGAGAAGGTCACCAAGGCCGTGATCACCGTCCCGGCGTACTTCAACGACTCCCAGCGTCAGGCCACGAA
>JAWVZJ010000052.1:0-10697 GCA_033722255.1 Thermoanaerobaculia bacterium
AGCGCCTCCTCCAGCCGGGGCGCCAGATCCCCGCCGACCTCGTCCTCGTCGCAGTTGGCCACGTAGAGGAGCCGCTTCCCGGTGATCAATCCCAGATCCGTCAGCTCCCGGCGGTCCTCGTCGTCCAGATCCAGCTCCCGCAGCGGCCTTCCCTCCTCGAGAGTCTCCCGATACCGAGCGAGCCGGTCACGCTCCTTCCCGTGCTCCCGGGGTGCCGTCTGCCAACCCTTCTTCCGCTTCTCGATCGCCCGGTCCAGGACCTCCAGATCGGCCAGCAGGAGCTCGGTCTCGATCACTTCCGCGTCCTGCTCCGGATCCGCTTGTCCCAGCGGGTGGGCGACGTTCTCGTCGGTGAAGCAGCGTAGGACGTGGACCATCGCGTCCACGGCCCGGATCTCCCCCAGGAATCGGTTTCCCAATCCCTCGCCCCGACTGGCTCCCTCCACGAGCCCGGCGATGTCGAGGAACCGGACGCTGGAGGGGATCGCCTCGTCGGGATCCAGGGCCTCCTCCAGGGCGGCGAGCCGGGGATCCGGGACCGGAACCACTCCGACGTTGGGATCGATGGTCGTGAACGGGTAGCTCGCCACCTCCGCCTCCGCCCGGGTCAGGGCGTTGAACAGGGTGGACTTTCCTACGTTGGGAAGACCTACGATTCCGGCCGACAGCACGAAGGGATCTTACAGGGTGGGAGAGCTCGATCCTCGGTCGGCCCGGAAGATCTCCGTCGCGTCCTCGCCGAAGTGCTCCACCACATCCGACCCCGGCCCGGAGCGTCCGGATCGATTGGAGAGACGGGATGATAGACAACGGGTCGAGGAGCCCGTGCTCGACCCGCCCTCCCCAGCGACCGGAACCGCCCCCCCACCGGAGGACGAGTACGCTCTCGTGGACCTCGGAGGCGGCCCCGGGCTCCTCTCCATCCTGTTCTTCGTCCTCGCCCTCGGCTCTCGGTTCCTGGTGGAGCTGATCCCCGTCGAGATGCGTCCATTCCCCTGGAACATCCTCCTTCCCGGCCTGGGCGTTCCCGTTCTGGCCGGAATCGGGCTCCTCCTCGGGCTCGTCGGCTTGCGAAGAGCGAGTGGCCGGGGATTCGCCCGGGTGGGAGTTCTCCTCAACTCCATCGCCGTCCTGCTCTCGGTTCTGGCCATCCTCGCCTTCTATCTGATCCTGCCCGGATGACCGCCCCCGGCGCCTCGAACCGCGAGGGGAATACGAAGGGCGATCTTCCGGGTTCCTTGGAGTGAGCCGGTCGGTTCCCTCGCTGGTCCGCTCCGGGCTCCGACGAGCCGCTCCGATCTTCGACAGACCCTCGAACTCCACAGGCGATCTCCAGAAAACCCGATGCAAGCACCGCTGTGGCTCATGGAACCTCCCTGGCAGAGGAAACCCCTGGACACGCTGTCCGAACGCCAGACCGAGCTGGGTGTCCGGTTCCTGACCCTCAATATTGCCCACGGCCGGAAGCTCTCCACCCACCAGGCACTCCTCAGCCCCCGCCGCCTCCGGGAGAACCTGGAGGAGATCGGAGGCGTCCTCAAGAACGCCGCACCGGAGGTCGTGGCGCTCCAGGAGGCGGACGGTCCCTCGATCTGGAGCGGCAACTTCGATCACGTGGAGACCCTGGCCGAGCTGGCGGGACATTCCCATCACTTCCGAGGCGATCACAATCCCTTCGGTGGGACCAATCTCACCTCCGGGACCGCCCTTCTCTCAGCCCACGAGCTCCAGGAGATCCGCTCCCATCGATTCGAGGTTTCCTGGAGGGACACCAAGGGCTTCGTGGTGGGAGCGGTGGAGCTTCCCGGATGGGGAGGCGAAGTCGACGTGGTCTCCCTCCATCTGGAGCCCTTCAATCCCGGACAGCGCAGACGCCAGATCCATCAGCTTTGCGAGATTCTGGGCTCCCGAAACCGGCCCCTGATCGTTCTCGGGGACTTCAACTGCACCTGGTCGGAGGAGTCGAAACGGCTTCAGCCCCTGGCCCGTCAGCTCGACCTCCGTCCCTACCAGCCGTACCGGAAGGCGCCGACCTATCCCTCGACCCGACCCTGGCGGCGTCTCGACTGGATCCTGGTCTCTCCGGAGCTGGATTTCGTCGACTACCGGACTCTTCCGAATCCCGTCTCCGACCATCTGGGGGTCGTGGCGACCATTCAGCCGAGGTGACCTCGACCTCCGCTACCACGACTGCCTTCGGCTCCGGGCACGGCCCGGGGCCCTCAGATGGAACCCCCTGTTGATCCTCGACGTATCATCAACGTCATGGCCGGTCGATTCGCCCAGCTCTACCGGGATGCCGATCGCTTCCTCCAGGAATACACCGAGGGACTCAGGGCCCAGGACCTGGGACGGGTCTTTCGCCGGGAGGCTCCCGACGCCTACCGGGCCCTGATCCGGGATCACGGCCGGGACGAGGAACCGGGACTCTGGCCCCGGATCCGGGTCGCTTTCCTCGCCCTCTCCTACCAGCTCACTCCGGCCCGGCGAGCCCTCTTCGCCCTGGGGCTGGTCCTCGGGCTGGTGGGCCTGCTGGAGCTCGACATCCGGCTCGGATTCGGGCTCATCGATCTCTGGGAGCTCGTGGCGCCCCTGGGGATCGGGCTCCTGGTCCTGGTCCTCACTCTGGAGTTGGCCGACCGGATCCGGGTGCGGGACGAGCTAGAGGTCGCCCGGAAACAGCAGCGGGATCTCCTGCCGGAGGACTCCCCGCCGATCCCGGGATTCACGGTGAGCCACTCGTATCGAACCGCGAACACGGTGGGCGGGGATTACTACGACTTCTTGCCCCTCGAGGACGGCCGCTGGCTCCTGGTCGCGGGAGACGCCAGTGGCCACGGAATGTCCGCCGCTCTCCTCATGGTCATCGCCAAGACCGCCCTGGAGATCGGCGCCGACCGGAACTCCTCCCCGGACTCCGTCGCCGGCGTCGTCCACCGTGCCCTCCAGGGCACCGGTGGCCGCCGGGGATTCCTTACCCTCTTCTGCGGCCGTCTGACGCCGGAGACCGGAACGCTCGAACACGTGTGCGCCGCCCATCCCTTCCCCCTGGTCCGCCGCGTGGGCGGAGAGATCGAGGAGCTGGGAGAGGGAAGCCTGCCCCTGGGGCTGCCCCGGGAACCACGGCTCTCCACCCGAACCACGGACCTGGGCCCCGGGGATCTGCTCCTGCTCTACTCCGACGGTCTCCCGGAGACCGTGAATCCGAGAACCAAGGAGACGTTCGGCTACGAGAGGATCCGTCGCGCCCTCGCTCGGGGGGGCTCGCCGGCCAAGGTCCACGATCAGATCCTTTCCGAATACACCTCGTTCCTGGGGGGGGAAGCCCCCACCGACGATCAGAGTCTCGTGGTTTTGGGACGGAATCCCGAGGGCTGATCCTTCGGTGGAGAACCTGCGGAGAATCCGGCGCCGGAGCATCCTCTCCACGGTGGGTCTCCTCCTCGTGTTGATCGCCGGGGCGGGACCGGCCTTCGGTGCCCCCTCCTCGGTCTTGGACGATCCGGTCCTCGTGGCCCGGTTGAACCGGGGCCTGGATCACCTCTACGACATGGAGCTCCCCGGGGCCCTCCTCGTCTTCGACGAGCTGACCCGGGACCTTCCAGGACACCCGATCGGCCCCCTTCTCCAGGCCGAGGTCGTATGGTGGGAGATCCAGACCGACCCCCTGGACACCGGCCCGGACGAGCGCTTCCTGGCTCGAATCGAGGAGGCACTGGGCCTGGCCGAAGACCGCCTCCAGGGACATCCCCGGGACATCGACGCCCGCTTCGCCCTCGCCGCCGGACACGCACTCCGGGGCCGGTACCGGTCTCTCCGGAAGGAGTGGCTGGCCGCCGCCCGGGACGGACGGAAAGCCCTGCGCTGGATTCGAGAGCTCCACGACCGCCGTCCCCACGATCCCGACCTCAACCTCGGCCTCGGCCTCTACGACTACCTGTCGGAAGCGGCTCCGGAACGGTACCCCGTCCTGGAGATCCTGGAGCCCTTCTTTCCGGAGGGAGACCGGGAGCGGGGACTCCGGACCCTTCACCGGACCCGGCGCGCCGGCCGGATCTCTCGGGTTCCCGCCGCTCTCTTCCTCTTGAAGATCGAGTACTACTTCGAGACCCGCTACCGGGAGAGCCTCGATCAGGTGGAGTGGCTCCGGGACCGCTATCCCCGGAACTCCGTCTTCCACCTCTACGAGGGCCGGATCCACTCCCGCTGGCGACAGTGCTCCCGGGCGGACGAGGTCTTCCGGGAGGTTCTCGCCAGATCCTCCGCCGGATGGTACGGATACGGGGAGTACGCCAGGGAGGTGGCCCTCTTCCACAGAGCCCGCTGTGCCCTCCTGGACGGACGCCTCGAGGAGTCCCTGACCCAGCTCGCCCGCCTCGAGCGCCTGGCGATTCGCCGGGAGTCCGACTTCCGGAGCACCGTCCATCTCCGCCGGGGCATGGTCTTCGATGCCCAGGGCCGCCGGTCCGAGGCCCGGACCCAGTACAGGGCCGCCCTCCAGCTGCCGGACATGGGAACCACCCACGAGCGGGCCCGGAGGCACCTCCGGGAACCCTGGAGTCCTTGAATCGAGCTCTCGATGCGCCTCGGGATCAGACGCTACCCCTCACTCTTCGAGTCTCCACTGCCCCTCTCCCAGAGCAACGCGAAGGCCATCTCCGGTCACTCGTAGCGCAGGGCGTCGATCGGATCCAGCCGGGCCGCCTTGCTGGCCGGGTAGATCCCGAAGGCCACTCCCACCACGGTGCAGAACCCGAAGGCCAGGATCACGGCCCAGAGCGGCACGTGGGCCGGAGGAAGGTCGCCGGGGATCAGCTCCACCGCCACGGCCCCGACCCCGTACCCCAGTCCGATCCCGATCACTCCTCCCACCAGGGAGAGGGCGATCGCCTCGATCAGGAACTGGACCAGGATGTCCTGCCGCCGAGCCCCCACCGACTTCCGGATCCCGATCTCCCGGGTCCGCTCCGTGACCGAGACCAGCATGATGTTCATGATGCCGATCCCCCCCACCAGGAGGGCCACGCTGACGATCGCGCCCACCACCGCCGTCACGCCACCGAGGATCGAGGAGTACATGTCGAGGATCTCGTCCTGGAGGAGGATCTGGAAGTCGTTCTCCTCCCCCTCCGGGATCCGGTGCCGGTCCCGGAGCAGCCGCCGGATGTCGTCCCGGACCTGGTCCACGGCCTGGCTCGAGGTCACCTGGAGCCGGAGCTCCACCTTCTTTCCGGCGTCTCGACCGAAGACCGAGAGGGCAGTCTGGAAGGGGATGAAGACCATGTCGTTGTAGTCGAAGCCGAGGGCCCGGCCCTTGTCCTCCATCACCCCGATCACGGTCACCGGGGTCGTGCCCACATACATCTCCTTCCCGATCGGCTCGTCACCGAGGCGGAGCTCGTCGATCACCGTGCGACCGATGACCGCCACCTTGTTCCGCCGGTCGAGGTCCAGCTCGGAGAAAAACCTTCCCCGGTCCACGGCGAAATTGTTGACCTCGGGCCAGTCGTCGTTCACGCCGAGGACGAAGGTCTGGTGCTGCCGATCCCGGAACTTGATCTCCTCCTGGCCGAAAATCTGGGGAGTGATCATCTCCACGTTCCGAACCTGGCGTTGGATTGCCTGACCGTCGGCCCAGGTGAGCTCCACCGGACGGGAGGTGGCCACGGTTCCGCCGAACTGTTGCTTCGGCTGGATGATGACGAAGGTGGTTCCCACGCCCTCGAGCTGGCTGGTGATCATGTACTGGAGCCCCTGGACGATCGAGACCACGGCGATCACCGCCGCCACTCCGATAATGATCCCCAGGGTGGTGAGGATCGATCGCATCTTGTTCGCCCGCAGCGCTCCGGCGGCGATGCGGAAGTTCTCCCGGAAGATCATCCGGTCCCGTCCCGGGTGATGGAGTCCTCGACGATCTTTCCGTCCCGAAGAAGGACCCTGCGCCGGGCGTTCTCGGCGATCTCCGGCTCGTGGGTGACCAGGATGACGGTGTTTCCGGCCCGGTGGAGCTCGCCGAAGAGGCCCATGATCTCCTCCGACGTGGTGGTGTCCAGGTTCCCTGTGGGCTCGTCCGCGAGGAGGATCGAAGGATCGTTGACCAGGGCCCGGGCCACGGCGACCCGCTGTCGCTGGCCCCCGGAGAGCTCGTTCGGCTGGTGATCCACCCGATCCCCGAGACCGACACGTTCCAGAGCCGCTCTCGCCTTCTCCCGGCGCTCCTTCTTGGGCAGCCCTCGGTAGATCAAAGGAAGCTCCACGTTGGCCAGGGCCGAGGTCCGGGAGAGGAGGTTGAAGGTCTGGAACACGAAGCCGATCTCCCGGTTCCGGATCTCGGCCAGCTCCTCGTCGGACATCCCGTTGACCTGCTTCTCGTTGAGGACGTAGCTCCCGGAAGTCGGGGTGTCCAGACAGCCGACCAGATTCATCAGCGTCGATTTCCCGCTCCCGGAAGGACCCATCACCGCCAGGTACTCGCCCTCCTCGATGTCCAGATCGATGCCGTCCAGGGCGTGGATCTCCTCGCTCCCCATCTCGTAGATCTTCCGGACGTCCCGGATCTCGATCAGCGCCATCCCGACGGCTCCTCCTCCTGGTTCCTCAATCGGCCTGCCCGTCGTCGTCGCCCTCCCCGTCCTCGTTTTCCTCCTCCACCCAGACCTCGTCGTCGTGGCTCAGGTCCTTCAGGGTCCTCTGGGGTCCGGTGACCACCCGAGCTCCCGCTTCCACTCCCTCCAGGAGCTCCGCATGGGTGGTGTCGGTGATGCCCACCTCCACCGGTCGTTGGACGGCCCGGCCGTCCTCCACCACGAGGACGACCCGGATCTCCTCGGCGTCTCCTTCGGAATCGACCGGAGCCCGGTAGACGACGGCCTGGATCGGCACCACCACGGTGTCCTCATGGGTGGCGACCTCGATCTCGGCCCGGGCCGACATCCCCGGGCGAAGCCGCCGATCGGGGTTCTCCAGGAGCACCTTCGCCTTGAAATAGGTGACATCGGGCTGCGTCGGCTTCTGGAAACCCGAGCTCCCGATCTCCACCAGCCGTCCCTGGTACTCGTGGTCTGGAATCGCGTCCACCGTGACGACCGCCTCCTGCCCGACCTCCACGGCCACGACCTCGGTCTCGTCCACGTCGACCTCCACCAAGATCTCCGAAAGATCCGCCACCGTGGCCACCACCGAGGCGGGGTTGTTCATGGTCCCGGTCACGACCACTTCTCCCTCTTCGGCGTTCAGCTCGATGACCCGGCCGTCGATGGGAGCGTAGATCGTGGTCTTCTCCAGATCGTCCCGGGCCTTGTCCAGATCGGCCCGGGCCTGTCGCAGGGCCTCCTCGGCCTGCTCCACCCGGAGCCGGGCCGACTCGTACTGAAGCTGCGCCGCCTCGAGCTGCTCGTCCGAGACGATCTGCTCGGCGGCCAGTCGCCGTGCCCGCTTCAGCTTCAGCTCGGCGTCGGCCAGGTCCACCCGCCCCTGCCGGAGCTGGGTCCGGGCGATCTCCACCTGGGCCGCCGCTCGCTGCTCCGCCGCCACGAAGGCCTCCTTCTCCAGGGTGAGGAAGGGCTCTCCCGCCTCCACCTGCTGGCCCTCCTCCACGTAGAGCGCCTCGATCCGGGCCACGAGATGGGGGGAGATGTTCACCTTGGTCCTGGGATCGACGGTCCCGCTCGCCTTCACGATCCGGCTGATGTCCCGCCGGACCGCCTCCTCCGCGTAAACCTTCTTCCCCTCCCCGCCATCCCGGCCCTTCAGCAGGCTGGCGGTGACGATGGTCCCCAGGACGGCGAGGACCCCGACGACCATCAGGACCTTCTTCATCCGCCGAAGGCCCCCTGGATGAGCGCACCGACCACCTTGAAACCGATCCAGATCGCCCAGAACACCAGGGTGACGCCGAAGGCCATTCCCCGCCCGACCCCTGCCACGACGGAGAAACCGATCCCCAGGAGGATCACCGTCCAGAGCGAGAAGAAGTCCAGGCTGCTCAGCACCGCCAGGGTCACGGGGGAGGCCCCCTCCGGTGCGAAGGCCGCCAGGCTGGAGACCAGGAAGGACCCCGACTTGATCTCCTCGGCTCCGATCTCCCCCGCGGTGAGGACGATCGGCAAGGACAGCAGGAGCGACACCGCGAAGGGCATGAACCCGTGGAGGACGGTGGCCAGGCTCTGCTTGTAGGTCAGATCCGATCCCAGGACCTTGAAGGCCACGAAGAAGGCCCCGGCGAAGAGGAGGAATCCGATCGGATAGCCGATGCCGGTGGTTCCCGCGGACACGGCCAGACCCCACGTCTCGTAGAACTCCACCATCCCTTCCACCTGCTCGGCGGACACCTCCCGGCCGCTCTTCTCCATCTGGGTGGTGAGGACGTCCTCCCAGTCCACCTTGGGGCTGGCGATCAGGGAGACCCCTGCCGCCAGGACCACCAACACGACCAGGGGCGCGATCCAGGTCGGCCGCTCCCGGATCGACTCGAAGGTCCTCACCGGGGAGATCAGCACCCCGGCCAACCGTCCGAAGCTAGACTCCTCCATCTCCTCTCCTCCTCCCTCGGAGCTCCGGCGCCGTCAAGCCGCCGGGGCGAATTCACCGGTCGGCCCGGCCCACGGAGCCGGGCCTCGGTTCATCGTACGGCCGGGGAGTCGATCAATTCCACGCTCTTCTCCTCCAGGAGCCGGCCCACGGCCCGGTGGTAGGCGGCCTGGGCCCGCTGGTAGGAGGCGATCGCCGCCACTTCCCGACTCCGGGCCGCGGTGAGGTCCTCCTGGATCTCGAGGACCTGGAAGCTTGTGGACAGCCCGCTCTCGTACCGCTTGCGCTCCGCCTCGAGATTCTCCTCCGCCAGCCGTCGAGAGGCCTGGGCCGATTCGATCTGCTGGAAGGTGGTCCTGAGATCCCGGACCGCTCCCCGGACCTCGGTCCGGATCGTCTGAACCAGACGGCTCCTCTCCGCCCTTCCCTGCTCCAGGTCGAGCTTGGCGATGGTGGCCCGGGCCTCCGCCGAGGTGTTCTGGAGCGGATAGGCGAAGGTCAGCTGGACCTGCCAGCCCTCGAAGTCTCGGCGGACCAGATCGTCCAGGGCGTTCGAGAGCTCGATTCCCAGGCTGTTGTAGCCGTAGGTCGCCGACAGGTCGAGGCGCGGGAGTGCCTGGTTGTGGTAGTAGCGCTCGTCCAGCTCCAGGGTCTTCACCTCGAGATCCTTCCGGGCCAGCTCGGGACGCTCGTCGAGGGCGGTCTCCAGGGACTCCTCCAACGTGATCTTCATCCTCTCGATCCCACCCTCGGTGGTGGGCACCAGATCCACGTTCCAGAGGGGCCCCTCTTCGAAGTTGAGGAGCTGACGCAGCCTGTCCTCGGCGTCCTCCACCGCCGCCTGGGCCAGAATGATCTCTTCCTCCCGGGTGGCGATCCCCACCTCGCTCTGGATCAGCTCCAAGGGGGCGAGGGTCCCCACGTCCACCCGGATCTTGTTCCGCTCGTGGAGCTCCACCGCCAGCTCTCGGCCCTCCCGGGCCACCTCGAGCTGGGATCGGCTCTCCACCAGATTCCAGTAGGCCGTCTCCACCTCCTGGATCGTCCGGGCAACCTCCACCTCGAAGGTCTCCAGGTTCTGGGCACTGTTCAGCCGCGCGATGCGGATCCCCCGGTCCGTGGCCAGGCGACCGAAGTCCCGCAGGAAGGGCTGGGTCACGCTGGCGTCCCATCCGGAGCTGTAGAAGATGGGGAGGAAGAAGGCCGAGTTGTCCTCCTGCCGGAACAGGTTGAAGGTACTCTCCACCGTCCCTCCGAAGGGCGTCAGCTGGCTCACGTTGAGGTTGAGATTCCGTCGCTCGGTCGTCCGGACGTCGGCACCCTCCAGCTCACTGGCGGCCGGCGTCGTCTCCTCGCTGGCCTGGACGCTCCCCCCCAGGCCCAGGTCGTAGATCCCCAGGCTCTCGTCGATCCGGAGCTGGAACTGCGAGCGCTCGTAGCGTTGGACGAGAAGGTCCAGATTTCGCTCCAGGGCGATCTCCACGGCCCGATCCAGGGACAGCTCGATCTCCTGTCCCACGGGCTCGAGACCGATCTCCCCCGAGATCTCCCGGTCTCCCGTCTCGACTCCGATCTCCTGTCCTACGGCCGGGCTTTCCCCCGGCAGGGACAGGAGCGCGAAGAGGGCTCCCACCAGTGCCACACGATTCCCGATCTTCCAAAACATCACAAAAGACTCTCCCTGTCCGTGGGTTCGAAACGTGGTTTCGAGACGTGGTATCGAGCTCCCGGGCGATCTTAACCCGCCCTCGTCGAAGTTCGACGGAACCCTTGCATATCCGAAGGAACCCGTGGGTCAACCGCCGGAGCGACTCGAGTCCGAGCGTCCCTCTCGATCTCCAGTACGCATCGCGCCGGGGATTGTTTCCTCCCTCACCTCGGCCTCACCGGGAAAGTGGCAGGCGACCCGGTGATTCGGAGCCACCTCCAGGAGGAGAGGCCGGTCCCGGGAGCATCGGCTCCGGGCGATCGGACACCGGGGGTGGTAGGGACAGCCCGAGGGCGGAGATACCGGACTCGGCGGCTCCCCGGGCGGCACCTCCGCCCCGTCCCGGGCCCGGGGATCGGGATCGGGAACGGCCTGTACGGCCCGACTCGGGGAACCCTTCTGTCGGCGATCTACCCGAACAACCGAAGCACGGCCATCGGCGTCACGCTCGCGGTCG
>JAWVZJ010000053.1:0-10675 GCA_033722255.1 Thermoanaerobaculia bacterium
CCTCTACACCGAAGTACTTCGACGAATTCGTTACCTCCTTCGCCGCCCCGATTGCTACCGGCTGGAGCGACCAGATGCCGGGTGGGAATTCCACCCACTGAGAAACGCCGACTTTCACGGCGTACTGAGAAATCCGGGCTAATTCCCGAAGTTGATGGCTCCGGGGTTCCCGCCCTTCGTCGGCGGGGGCGGGTCGCCGAGGAGGAAGTAGTAGACCCCGAGGACGAGGGCCGCTCCGGCCCCGACGAAGAGCCCGGTGTCGCGACCGAAGGCCACCCCGGCCGCGATCGCCGCCACCACGACCACGACGGCCAGGATCTGCAGGCGACGGTTCCTCTTCCCGGATTCCACACCCCCCTCGGGAAGACAGCACTTCTTGTACTTCACCCCGCTCCCGCAGGGGCAGGGGTCGTTTCTAGAGATCGTCGTGGTCATGGTCGTGGCCCTCCTGCTCGAGGGTTCGCCAGGAGCCGGTCCAGGGCCTCCCCGTCCTCCGGCGTGATCTGGACGAAATCCACCCCCACCTCGTGCTCCGAATCGACCTCCAGGCAGTAGACGACCCGGCATCGAGCCCGGATCACCTCCGACCCGGCGGCGATCAGGAGCCGCACGGCGGTGCCCTCGTCCAGCGGCTCCGGGCTGAGGAATCCGCAACCTCCCTCGCTCAGGCTGGAGGTCCGGGCGAACTCCTCGGTGCCGTCGGCGTCCAGGCTCTCCACGAGGATCGTGGTCGTGGCCGGAACCCGGGGGAAGCGCCGCTGATCGTCAGGCGGGGTCCGTCGTTCTTCTCGTTTCAACGTAGGGGCACTTTAGCCCCGGGCCGCGTCCGCCGCAACTCGGTCGATCAATCCACCACCTCCAGCCGGTCCACGTTCCGGTAGCCCCGGGGGAGGCGGGACCCCCGGAGGGCCCGGCTGCCCTCGAAGTGCTCCCGGTCCCCGGGCGCCACGTTGAAGTACTGTTTCCCGGCGTGGACCCGGACCGTCCGCTCCCGGGGAAAGACCACCACGTCCAGGAGTCGCTCCCCCTTCTTCCGGCGCTTCTTGGGGATGTTCACGATCTTCACCCCCTTGCCCTTGGAGAGCCGGTTCATCTCCGACACCGGGAAGACGAGGAGATAGCCCTCGTTGGTCACCGCGGCCAGCAGCTCCTCGTCCGCATCCTTCACCCGCCGGGGCGGGAGCATCGTGGCCCCCTCCGGGAGGTCCATCACCGACTTTCCAGACGAGTAGCTCGTCTCGAGATCCGAGTGTTCCACCAGGAACCCGTAGGAGGCATCGTTGGAGAGGAGGATGAGGTCCTCGTCCTCTCCCATGGTGACGCCCACGAAGGAGGCTCCCTTGGGCGGGCTCAGGGTGGAGGTCAGGGGCTCTCCGAAGCCGCGGGCCGAAGGGAGCGTGTGGGCGGACACGTTGTAGACCCGACCGAAGGAATCGAAGAAGATCGCCGGTCGATTGCTCTTCCCCCGGGCCGAGTCCAGGTAGTCGTCGCCGGAGCGGTAGGCGAGCTCCCGGGGCTCGATCTCGTGGCCCTTCGCCCCTCGCACCCAGCCCCGACGGGAGACCACGACCGTCACCGGCTCCGAGGGGATCAGGTCCGACTCGTCCAGGGCCGAGGCCGATTCCCGCTCCACGATCGGCGACATGCGCTCGTCTCCGAACTCCTCGGCGTCGGCCTCCAGCTCCTCTTCGACCCGCTCCCGGAGCCGGTCCTCGGAATCGAGGATCGACTTCAGCTCGTCCCGCTCCTTCATCAGGTCGTCCTGCTCGCCCCGGATCTTCATCTCCTCCAGGCGGGAGAGATGACGGAGCTTGAGCTCCAGGATCGCCTCGGCCTGCCGGTCCGTCAGCTCGAACCGTTCCCTGAGCACCGGCTTCGGCTCCTCCTCGTTCCGGATGATGGCGATGACCTCGTCGATGTTCAGGTAGGCGACGAGATACCCCTCCAGGAGGTGGAGGCGCTCGGTCACCCGGTCGAACCTCCACTGGAGCTTTCGGCGAACGGTCTCGGTCCGGAATCCCAGCCACTCGTTCAGGAGCGTCCGGAGATCGAAGAGGGCGGGCCGTCCGTCCAGACCGATTGCGTTCATGTTCACCCGGTAGGTCCGTTCCAGGTCCGTGGTGGCGAAGAGGTGGGACATGACCTTCTCCACCTCCACCCGGTTCGAGCGAAGAGAGATCACGAGACGGGTCGGGTCTTCGTGGTCCGACTCGTCCCGGAGGTCGTCGACCCAGGGGAGCTTCTTGTCCTGCATCTGGGAGGCGATCTGGGAGAGGACCTTGCCGCCGGAGACCTGATAGGGCAGCGCGGTGATCACCACGTCGGTATCCTCCATCACCCAGACGGCCCGCATCCGGATCGACCCGGAGCCCGTCTCGTACATGGTCCGGATCTCCTCCGGGGAGGAGATGATCTCGGCCTTCGTGGGGTAGTCGGGCCCCTTCAGGTATCGGCACAGGGTCTCCATCCGGGCCCGGGGGTGCTCCAGGAGATGGATGGCGGCAGCGACCACCTCCCGGACGTTGTGGGGAGGGATGTCGGTGGCCAGCCCGACGGCGATCCCCGAGGCCCCGTTGAGGAGGACGTGGGGAAGGCGGGAGGGCAGCACCGTGGGCTCCTCCAGGGTCCCGTCGAAGTTCGCCTCCCACTCCACCGTGCCCTGACCGAGCTCCTCCAGCAAGCTCCGGGCGAAGTGCGTCAACCGCGACTCGGTGTACCGCATGGCGGCGAAGGACTTCGGATCGTCCTGGGAGCCCCAGTTCCCCTGACCCTGGATCAAGGGGTATCGAAAGCTGAAAGGCTGGGCCATGAGCACCATGGCCTCGTAGCAGGCCGAGTCCCCGTGGGGATGGTATTTCCCCAGCACGTCCCCGACGGTCCGGGCGGACTTCTTGAACTTCGCCGTCGCCGACAGGCCCAGCTCGCTCATGGCGTAGACGATCCGCCGCTGCACGGGCTTGAGGCCGTCGGCCAGGCTCGGGAGGGCCCGGTCCAGGACGACGTACATGCTGTAGTCCAGGTACGCCTTCTCGGAGAAGGCGGCCAGGGGGGTCTGCTCGACGTCTTTGGCGTAGGAGATCTCTCGATCGGGACTCATGGGGAACCTCGAGGATGGGACTGTGATGCGTCGTGGGCGGACCCTTCGACACCTCGAGCTTACCAACGGCGAAAGGCCCGGTGGACGGTTCCCGGGCTCGACCGCCTCGGAATGCCGAATCGAGGACCGCCCGGTCGCGGAACGACCCTTGCACACCACTTTCACCGACATGGACGGGGGCGCACTCGAACGGTTGGGACGGGGTTTCCGGGAAGCCCTTCGGATCCTCAATCGGCCGGTCCGGATGTCCGGTCCCGGCGGCGGGATCACCCTCCGGCCGTTCCGAGGATATGGAACGGAGGAGGAGGTGTTCCTCATGGGGCGGGTGGTCCGGCAGCTCGGGGCTCCCTCCGGTTTCCCGCCGGGCTCGATCCGCCGCGATCTCCTGGATTGTGTCCGAAGAGTCCTCCGGCGGGGGGTCTCCGGAGGAGAGCTGGAAGCCACCGTCGCTGGGACCCGGGGAGCCACCTCCATGGACCGGGACGGCTACTTCCGACTCCGTCTCCCCCTGGAGGATCCCCTCCCCCGGAGCCGGCTGTGGCACTCGGTGGAGCTCGCCTGGGTCCGGAGGGGACGGCAGAGGGCGAGGGCCGACGCACCGGTCTTCGTCCCGCCGACGTCGGCCCGATTCGTCGTGATCAGCGACATCGATGACACGGTGGTTCACACCGGGGTCGAGAACAAGATCGAGATGATGTGGAACCTCTTCGCCCAGGGGGCCGAGAGCCGGGTCGCCTTCCCCGGCGTCGCCCCCCTCTACCAGGCCCTCCACGGAGGCCGGTCCGGTGACGAACGGAACCCCATGCTCTACGTCTCCCGGGGCCCCTGGAGCCTCTACGACGTCCTGGACGAGTTCTTCCAGCTCCACGGAATCCCGGTGGGCCCGATCCTCTTCCTCCGGAACTGGGGCTTCACCCCCCGCTCGCCCCTCCCCCGGAAGAGCGAAGGCCACAAGCGGGATCTGATCCGGGAGATGCTCGAGCTCTACGACGAGCTGCCCTTCGTCTTGATCGGGGACAGCGGTCAGCACGACCCCGAGACCTACGCCGAAGTGGTCCGGGAGCATCCCGGACGGGTGGAGGCGATCTACATCCGAAACGTGAACGACGATCCGGAACGACACGACGCCATCGAGAAACTCGCCCTCGAGATCGCCGAGGCCGGGAGCCGCCTCCTCCTGGCCTCGGATTCCCTGGCCATGGCCCGGGACGCGACCGAGAACGGCCTGATCCCGGAGGGGGTCCTGGACGAGGTGGCCGAGGTACGGACCGACGAGGTGGAGGAGCCGGCTCTCCATCCGACCCGGGAGGTCGACGCGGGCGACGAGGACGACGTCCGGGAGGCCATCGCCGAGGGGGAGCTGGAGGAGGAGCTCGAGCCGCCCGAGGACGCGGAAACGCCTCCCAACGTGACGGTGGACGCCGAAGGGGACGAGGTCTCCACTTAGCAGCCCCGCATGCCCGTCGCGTTGCTTCGGGCACTCATGAGGATGAAAGTGGAAAGCTCACGATTCGGGGATCTGGGGTGGGGCCAGGGTCGCCGTTCGCGGGGGAGTACCATCCCATACCCGAAAATGATCAGGTAGACAGTTGTGGAAGACACCTCATCCCGAACTCCTGCCAGCTCATACCGACGGGGGTCCAGCCCCTCGACCCGGCACGGGCGGCGTCGGCGGGAGGCTCCCGCCCTCGCAATCTCCGACGCTTCCTGGTAAGCTCTCCTGTCCGGATGACGCGGATCTGACACAGGGTCTGGCCATCCGGAAATTTCCATGAGCTCCACGTCACCACCTCGACCGACCAGGGCGCGCCCGTCCCTGGCCGCCAGGACCGTCCGTCTCTTCGATCCCGAGGACCGAATGCGGGGACTCCGTCATCAGCGGGAGGACCGGGTCGAGATCCAGGAGATCGAGGACCAGTCCGCCCGGGCCCGGGTCCGGGGGCGAGAGGAGTCCTTCGACACCACCGTGGACTGGAGCCGGACCGAGGACTCGGGAATCGTCCTCTGTCGCTGCACCTGCTCGACCTTTCAGAGCTCGGGCTCCTGCAGCCATCTATGGGCCTTCCTCCTCCAGCTGGAGGACCGAGGGGCTCCCGGGCCCACGACGGCCGAGAACCTCGAGCTCGCTGATCTCGACGCCGCGCCGGAGGAGGAAGAGGAGACTCCATCCTCTCCCTGGAGGGATCACCTCTCGGAGCTCCGGCGGGAGCTCTCCCGGTCTCTGAAGCGCCACGAGAGCCGAATCCCGGCCGAGGCCCTGGAGATCTACTACTTCGTGAACCTGGAGGAGTGCTTCTCTCGGGGAGGCCTGGTGATCGAGCTGTTCCAGCGGGAGCGGCGTCGATCCGGAGAGATGGGTCTCGTCAAGCCCCTCCCCATCCGGGAGGAGCGGCTGGCGAGCCTCCCGGATCCACTGGATCGTCGGCTGGTGGAGCTCCTGGTGGACCTTCCCGAGACCGCCCCCTTGAGCTCCCCGGACCAGCGAGTCTGGAGCTCCGGGGAGAGGAACACCCGCCGGGCCCTGGTCCCGCCGGCCCTCTACGAGAGCCTGATCCCCGAGGTCGCGGCCACGGGTCGGCTGGGCTGGTGGAAGGGAAGCGAGAAGCGCCCCTCCCTGGATCGCTGGCTCCGATGGGACGGAGACGAGGCCTGGAATCTCATCGTCACCTCCGAAGCCCTGGAAGGGGGGGACCTCCGGTTCACCGGCAAACTGGTGCGGAACGGGAAGCGGCGGGACCTGAGCGAGCCCCTTCTCCTCCTCTCGTCGGGCCTGATCCTCTTCCCGGAGACGATCGGTCTCATGGAGAGCGGATCGGGGGCGGAGTTCCCCTGGATCTCCCTCCTGCGTCGGAACGACGAGCTGGTGGTCCCGGTGGAGGAACGCTCGGAAGCCCTGGAGGAGCTCTGGCAGCTTCCCCTCCTCCCGGCCTTGGAGGGCGAGAGCCTCTCTTTGGCCCGGGAACGGGTCTCCGTCGAGCCCCGCCTGGTCCTCCGGAGCCGTCCCGACCGAAGGGGCTGGCTCGAGGGAGAGGTGGACTTCGAGTACGACGGTCTTCGGCTCCGGGTCAACGACCCCCGGGACGAGATTCCGGACCCGAAGGGCCGTCGCCTCATCGTCCGGGATCGGGAGGCGGAGGCGGAGCACGTCCGCTTCCTCCGGAATCTCGAAGCCTCCCGGGGCCCGAGGCCCGAAGAGATCCTGATCTCGGAGCGAGACCTGCCCACCGTGGCCCAGACCCTCCTGGCCGAGGGATGGCGCATCGAGGCCCAGGGCTCCAGGGTCAAGCCTGCCGGTGACTTCAAACTCAACGTCTCGTCGGGGATCGACTGGCTCGACCTGGAGGGGACCATCCGATTCGGGGATCAGAGTGTCGGCCTCCACGAGCTCCTGGAGGCCACCCGGGACCAGAATCCCCTGATCCAGCTCGGAGACGGCTCCACCGGATTGCTGCCGGAGGAGTGGCTGGAGCGGTTCGGCTCCCTCTCCCGACTGGCCGAAGAGGGCGAGGGAGACCACATCCGGTTCCTGCCCTCCCAGGCCCTCCTCCTGGACGCCTGGCTGGCCGGTCGCCCCGGAGTGGACCTGGACCGACATTTCGTCGAGCTGAGAAAGAAACTCCGGGAGGCCGGAGAGCCCCGGGAAGCCGAGCCGCCGGCGGGATTCGAAGGGACGCTGAGGGCCTATCAGCGCCGGGGCCTCGGCTGGCTCCTCTACCTCCAGGAGCTCGGGCTGGGAGGATGTCTCGCCGACGACATGGGGCTGGGCAAGACGATCCAGGTCCTGGCCCTCCTCCAGCGGCGAAAGCGCGAGGATTCTCCGGAAGGATCTCCCACGACCCTGGTCGTGGCCCCCCGAAGCCTGGTCTACAACTGGCTGGACGAGGCCGAGCGGTTCACCCCCGAGCTCGTGACCCTCGATTACACCGGGACCCGGCGGGAGGAGATCCGGGACGATTTCGATTCCTCCGATCTGGTGGTCACGACCTACGGCGTGCTCCGCCGAGACATCGCCGAGCTCCGTCGCTACCCCTTCGACTACGCGATCCTGGACGAGGCCCAGGCGATCAAGAACCCGGATTCCCAGACCGCGAAGGCCAGCCGGCTCCTCCAGGCCGATCATCGCCTGGCCCTCACCGGAACCCCGGTGGAAAACCACCTGGGCGAGCTGTGGTCGATCTTCGAGTTCCTCAACCCGGGCATGCTGGGCGAGCTGCCCGAGACCCTCTCCACCGATCCCGAGTACGGCGAGTCGGACGAGGTCATGCTCCTCTCCCGGGCCCTCTCCCCCTTCATCCTCCGGCGGACCAAGGAGCAGGTCCTGGAGGACCTGCCGCCGAAAACGGAGCAGACCCTCCTCTGCAGCCTGGGGCCCGAGCAGAGGAAGTTCTACGAGGATCTCCGGCAGCACTACCGGAGCCGGCTGACGGCGCGGATCGACTCCGTCGGTCTGGCCCGCTCGAAGCTCCAGGTCCTGGAAGCTCTCCTCCGCCTCCGCCAGGCGGCCTGCCATCCCGGGCTGATCGATCCGGAGCGGAAGCACGACGAGAGCACGAAGCTCGACACCCTCCTGGAGCAGATCACCGAGGTCCTGGACGAGGGGCACAAGGCCCTGGTGTTCTCCCAGTTCACCTCCTTCCTCGCCCTCCTGCGAAAGCGACTGGACGCCCTCAGCGTCCCCTACGAGTACCTGGACGGGAGCACCCGGGACCGGGGGACCCGGGTCGAGAGGTTCCAGACCGACCCCGAGCTTCCCCTGTTCCTGATCAGCCTCAAGGCCGGGGGCCTGGGTCTGAACCTCACGGCGGCGGACTACGTTTTCCTTCTGGATCCGTGGTGGAATCCCGCGGTGGAGGCCCAAGCCATCGACCGGGCCCACCGGATCGGCCAGGATCAGCCGGTCTTCGCCTACCGGCTCATCGCGAAGGACACCGTGGAGGAGAAGATCCTCTCCCTGCAGGAGGACAAGCGGGAGCTGGCAGAGGCGATCCTGGGAGGCGACGACGGTCGTCTCCTCCGCCAGCTCACGCCGGAGGACCTGGAGGTGCTCCTGGGATGATCGGAACCGGGCACACTCCCCGGCCAAAAACCTGAGCCAACCGTCGTTCCTTCTCGAAGAGCCCGCTGGTCGTGGTCGGAACGCGGCGAGACCCGACGAGGCACTTCTCGAGGACCGAAGTCCTGAACCGGGAGCGAAGAACGACAACGGAGGCTGGACGATGAGCCGAACGAATTTCGAGTCGCCCGGAACGAGCCGAGGGGGCCTCTGAGATGCTCCGACTCCAGGCGGTTCGTTCGCTCCTGGTGGAAGAGGTGGCGTCCCTCCGGATCGAGGGGGAGCCGTCGGACGCCCGTCCCGACGAGCGCCTGGACACGGCGAGGAAAAAGGCGCTGGCCTTCGTCGTCCTCTGCTGGACCGCGCTCCTGGTGCTGATCCTCACCCGGGTCCCGGGAGACCCCGCCCTCCTTGAGGGCTTCGGATCGCTCTACCTGGCCGGCCTTCTGATCGTTGCCACGGCGGCGGGCTTCCGCCTGGGCCAGTGGGAGAAATACCGGGCCGTCCAGAAGGCCCTGGCCGACCTCGAGGAGCGGACCGGGGACTGAGATCCGGCGACCTCGCCGAGCTCCGCGATCCCGCGAGCCGGCCCGACCCGGTCCGATCTCGTCTCGCCCGCCTCCCACGGCGGCACCAGATGCGCGCTGAAGCTCTCCGCCGGCTCCGACGCCTCACCTGTGAGGACGCCCCTCCCAGAGGAGAGGGGCATCCTGCACCGGGGAGAGAGGGATCTGCAGTCGAGCACAGCCCACCGTCAAGCGCGGCCCGGCATTGACTCCGCGCGCCAGATATGTAACACTGTATCCGGTTGAACGGATATATAAATGCACGAAGTACAACATCCTCCGATCCTGGACGGAGCCGCCACCCTGGCCGACGGGACCCGGTGCCGGATCCTGCGGCTCACCGACGGCCACGAGCTCTCGGTGAGCGAGCTGTGCACCGTGCTCCAGCTCCCCCAGTCCACCATCAGCCGTCACCTGAAGATCCTGGGAGAGGGAGGCTGGGTCCGGGCCCGGCGGGAGGGCACCAGCCACTACTATCGCCTGGCCGAGGACGATCTCGAGCCCTGGGCCCGGCAGCTCTGGCAGCTCGTCCGGGAGCAGGTGGTCGCGAGCCCGGCCTGGGACCGGGACGCGGCCCGGCTGGAGAGCGTGATCTCCGAGCGCCGGACCCGCTCCCAGGAGTTCTTCGCCTCCACCGGCGGAGAGTGGGACCGGCTCCGGGACGAGCTCTTCGGGGATCGCTTCGATCTGCTGGCCCTGGCCGATCTCCTGGATCCGGCCTGGGTCTTCGGCGACCTGGCCTGCGGTACCGGACGCCTGAGCCGTCTGCTGGCCCCGGCGGTGGATCGGGTCGTGGCCGTGGACTCCTCCCCGGCCATGCTGGAGGCGGCGGAGACCCGGCTCGGCGAGCTGGAGAAGGTGGAGCTCCGGGAGGGCCGGCTGGAACGGCTCCCCCTCCGGGACGGGAGCCTCGACGCCGCCGCCATCGTCCTGGGGCTGGCCTACGTGGCCGAGCCGACCCGAGCCCTGGAGGAGGCCCATCGAGTCCTGGGAGACCCGGGACGGCTCCTGATCGTGGATCTCCTTCCCCACGACCGGGAGGAGCTACGGCGGGAGATGGGCCACGCCTGGCTCGGATTCTCCCGGGGGCAGGTCGAAGAGCTCTTGCAGGAGTCGAGCTTCGAACCGATCCGGGTCCGGCCCCTGCCCCCGGACCCGGAGGCCAAGGGACCCGCCCTCTTCGCCGCCTCCGCCACCAAGACCGGGGCGGGGCAGAATCCCGATCGAGGAGCGCCCGAGATCCAGGAATGAGCGGCACCCACGAGATGAGCGAAATCGAATCGCGACAGCAATCCAAGAGTGAGCAAGACCCAAGAGTGAGCAAGACCCAAGAGTGACAGCAATCCGAGAGTGACCGAAATCCGTCCCAGACGACGGACCACGAAAGCTTCCAGTACACAGACCAGAACACAGAGGAGAGCCGCAATGACGACAACGATCGAAACTGAAACCCACCACCCCTTCCGGGCCGCCGAAAAGGCCGGCCGGCCGCCCTACGAGGTGGCCGACCTCTCCCTGGCCGAGTCCGGCCGCAAGGAGATCCACTTGGCCGAGCACGAGATGCCCGGCCTGATGGCCGTGCGGGAGAAGTACGGAGAGGAGAAGCCCCTGACCGGGAAGAAGGTCATGGGAAGCCTCCACATGACCGTCCAGACGGCGGTCCTCATCGAGACCCTGGTAGAGCTCGGCGCCGATGTCCGCTGGGTCTCGTGCAACATCTTCTCCACCCAGGATCACGCCGCCGCCGCCACCGTGGTCGGTCCCCCCGAGAAGGGCGGCACCCCGGACGACCCCCGGGGCGTGCCGGTCTTCGCCTGGAAGGGGGAGACCCTGGAGGAATACTGGTGGTGTACCCAGCAGGCCCTGACCTGGCCCGACGGCTCCGGCCCGCAGCTCATCGTGGACGACGGCGGTGACGCCACGCTGCTGATCCACAAGGGCTACGAACTTGAAGAGGGC
>JAWVZJ010000054.1:0-10597 GCA_033722255.1 Thermoanaerobaculia bacterium
AGATTCTCCGCCTCCGAAAGCCTCCTGGCTGCCGGGGTCCGGAGCCTGGCCGCCGCACCCCTCCTGGACGAGGAGCAGCCCCTGGGGATGATCGCCGTGGGCTCCAGGGTCGCCGTCCGGGCCTTCTCCGAGGAAGACCTCGAGCTCCTGGTCTCCCTGGCCTCCGTGGCGTCGCTCCGACTGCGGAACGTGAAGCTGGCCGAGGAGGCGGCCCAGCGGAAGGTATTGGAAAAGGAGATCGCCCTGGCCCGCCGGATCCAGATCGCCCTCCTCCCGGCCCAGCTCCCCGATCTCCCGGGATGGAGCCTCCACGCAGGGACGAAACCCTCCCGGACCGTCTCCGGGGACTACTACCAGCTTCTTCTCCGCGGGGAGGACGGGGAGGAGTGCGTGATCGTGGTGGCCGACGTCTCCGGCAAGGGGGTTGCGGCATCCCTCCTGACCGCCTCCATCGAGGCCCTGACCGCCGGTCCCATCGAAGACGGGCGGCCCCCGCGGGAGATCTGCGACCGGGTCGCCCGTCTGGTGCACCGCCGGACCCCTCCCGAGAAGTACGCCACCGCCTTCGTGGCCGCCCTGGAGCCCGAAACCGGGGTCTTGCGGTACGTGAACGCCGGTCACAATCCCCCGTTCCTGGTCCGTCGGGACGGAGAGGTGGAGCTCCTCCGGGCCACCGGGACTCCGCTGGGACTGATCCCGGATGTCAGCTACGGGCAGGAGGAGCGGAGACTCGAGGACGGGGACCTGCTCGTGGCCTACACCGACGGAGCCATCGAGGTGGTGGATCCGGACGACGAAGAGTTCGGGGAGGAGCGGCTGAAGGCCCTTTGCCGGGAGAATCGACAGGTCGACCCGGAAAGTCTGGCCCGGACGATCGAAGACGCCCTCCGGGAGTTCTCCCGGGGGACACCCCTTCCCGACGACCTGACTCTGGTGATGGCCCGCCGGGACTCCCGGTAGCTGCGGACGTTCCCCGCCCGATCGCACCAGTCGCCCGCTACTCGACCGCGGGACCGGCCCAGAGCCTTCGACTGGCCAACTCCCCATTTTCATCCTCATGAGTGCCCGAAGTAACGCGACGGGCATGCGGGGCTGCTAGAGTACGGGGCCGGGCCGATCCCGAAGACCTCGACCGGCCCGAGATCGGCACGATCTCCCGCCACATCGAACCTTTCGAGGAGCCACCATGTACAAGATCTTCCGACTCGTCACCGTCCTCGTCCTGATCCTGGGGCTGGCACCGACGAACTCGAACGCCCAGGAAGTGGCCGCCGCTCCGAGCCTGGACACCGACAAGGAGAAGAGGAGCTACGCCGTAGGACTGAACATGGGGCAGAGCATGCGACAGCAGGGCGTCGAGTTCGACCTCGAGCGCCTCTTCGAGGGACTGGAGGACGGATATCTGGGGGACGAGCCGCTCCTCGATCAGGAACAGCTCCAGCAAACCCTGGCCGCGTTTCAAGAAGAGATGATGGCCCAGCAGCAGGAGCGGTACCGGGCCCAGCTCGAGGCCAACACCGAGGAGGCCGAGGAGTTTCTGGCCCAGAATCGAGAGAGGGAGGGCGTGAAGGTCACCGAAAGCGGCCTTCAGTACGAGATCCTGAAGGAGGGGACGGGCGAGAATCCCGGTCCCGAAGACCGGGTCACGGTCCACTACAAGGGCACCCTGGTGGACGGCACGGTCTTCGACAGCTCACACGAGCGGGGAGAGCCGGCCACGTTCCCCGTCGGAGGAGTGATCTCCGGTTGGACCGAAGCGCTCCAGATGATGAAGGAGGGAGCCCACTGGAAGATCTATCTCCCCCCCTCTCTGGCCTACGGAGAGCAGGGAGCTCCACCGAAGATCGGTCCGAATCAGGCCCTGGTCTTCGAGGTCGAGCTCCTGGAGGTCGCGCCCCCGGAGGAGGGGGAGACGACCGGCCCCGAGGGTGACGAGACCGGCGGGGCCGACGAAGGCAACAGCGGAGCCTGACCGGACTCCACTGGAACCGCCCACCCGAGCCACTACGGACCGGAGCGACCGCTTATGCCGACCGACGCCGTCCGGGATCACCGGGAACGAGCTCCCGAGGGGCTCTCCTTCGTGGTCCTGACCGTCAGCAGCAGCCGGAGCCTCGAGGACGACGAGAGCGGGCACCGGATCGCCGAGCTGGCCCGGGAGGACGGTCACGTAGTCCGCGATCGCATGGTGGTCTCCGACGAGACGGTGGCCATCCGGGGGGCGGCCCGGGTCCTGATCGGTCGGTCCGACGTGGACGTTCTGGTGGTGAACGGGGGAACCGGGTTCTCACCCGGGGATCTGACCCCCGAGGCCATCCGGCCGCTCTTCGAAAGGGTGATCCCCGGCTTCGGAGAGCTTTTCCGCTCCCTCTCGTTTGAGGAGGTGGGCGCTGCCGCCATGCTGAGCCGGGCCGTGGCGGGAATCGCGGGGGAGACCCTCGTCTTCCTCCTCCCCGGATCGCCGGCGGCGGCGGAGCTGGCCATGAGGAAGCTCGTGCTCCCCGAGGCGGGGCACTTGCTGAGCCAGATGCGCCGCTGACAGCCGCACAGGCCCGTCGCGTTGCTTCGGGCTTTCCTGAGGATGAAAATGCGAAGACGGCCGCTCGATGGCTTGAGGCCGGTCCTCCGGCTGCGGGAATCGGCAGAGGCTACTCGGCCCGGGGGTGGAAGCGGTCGTAGAGGCTCCGGAGGCGTTCCCGGTGGATGTGAGTGTAGATCTGGGTGGTCGAGATGTCCGAGTGGCCCAGCATGAGCTGCACCGCCCGGAGATCGGCGCCGTGCTCCAGGAGGTGGGTGGCGAAGCTGTGGCGGAGGACGTGGGGCGAGACCTCCTCCACTCCCGTCTCCCGGGCGTAGCCCCGGAGGATCTTCCAGAAGCCCTGCCGGGTCAGGGGACCTCCCCGGTAGTTCAGGAACACCTCCTCGTGCCGTCCTCGGAGCAGTCCGGGACGGATCTCCTGCACGTAGCGTCCCACCCATCTCTCCGCCGACTCTCCCACCGGCACCACCCGTTCCTTCTTTCCCTTCCCGAAGGCGACGAGGAAGCCCTGGTCCAGCCTCAGCTCCCCCAGGGTCAGCCTCACCAGCTCCGTGACCCGTAGGCCGGTGGCGTAGAGGAGCTCGATCATCGCCCGGTCCCTGATCCCCAGGGGGGTCGAGAGGTCCGGTGCCTCCAGGAGCCGCTCCACCTCCTCCTCGGTGAGGACCTTCGGGAGCTCCCGGAGCTTCCGGGGGGGCATCAGGGCCTCCGCCGGCTGATCCGACCGCTCCCCGTCCGTGACCAGGAATTCGTAGAACCCCTTGATCGAGGAGAGGGCCCGCCGGATCGTCCGGGGAGCCAGCCCCGACCTCCGGAGCCGCCGCAGATGGGCGGCCAGGCTCCGGGTGTCCGCCTCCAGGGGATCCTGGTCCCGGTCGGCCAGATCCTCGCCGAGCCGCTCCAGGTCCCGACGGTAGGCGACGATGGTGTTCTCCGACAGCCCCCTCTCCACGGCCAGGGTCTCGAGCCACCGGTCCAGGGCCCGGGCGAAGGGGCTCGCGGAGGACCGGCTCACACCCGGGTGAAGCGAGCCGCCGAGCCGAAGAAGGGATTCTCCCGCCGTTCGTCGGAAAGGCGGGTCGCGGGACCGTGTCCCGGCCACAACTCCCACTCCCCCTCCTGGACGAAAAGACGATTCCGGATCGAATCGGCGAGAGTGGCCATGTCTCCCCCGGGGAGGTCGGTCCGTCCGATCCCCCGATGGAAAATGGTGTCTCCGACCAGCGCCGACCGGCTCTCCTCGTGGAAGAAGCAGACCCCGCCCGGGGTGTGGCCCGGGGTGTGGAGGACCCGGAGTCGGAGGCCGGCCGTCTCGTGGATCTCGCCGTCCTCCAGAAATCCCTCGGGGTCGGGACAGGGCCGGGCGTCCACCGCCTCCACGAGCTCCGGGAACTGCTGGGCCTCCAGGAGCCCCCGGTCGTCCCGATGGATCCAGCATCCGATCCCGTATCGTTCGGCGAGGGGGGCCACGTGGGCGATGTGGTCCAGGTGGCCGTGGGTCAGGAGGATCCGTTCCGGCTTCCATCCCTTCTCCTCGATGAACTCTCCGATCCGATCGCTCTCCCCTCCGGGATCCACGATGGCGATGCGGGGAGCGTCTCCGACCAGGTACGCGTTCTCGGCAAAGGGACCGACGGTGAAGCGTTGCAGAATCACGGCGAGTCCCAGTCTATCGCGACCGGGCTCATCGCGGACGGCCGAAGGCGACGACGGCGTTGTGCCCCCCGAAGGCGAAGGACTGGGAGAGGGCGTGGTCCATGGAGAGGGAGTCGGCCCGGGTCACGAATCGCAGATCGGCGATCGGTCGCTCCAGCCCTCGGGTTGGGGGAACGATCTCCTCCCGGAGGGCCGACACCGTCACCACGGCCTCCAGCGCGCCACTGGCCCCCAGGGTGTGCCCCAGCAGGGACTTCGTCGAGCCGACGGCGACGCCGGGATCGAAGATCTCCTCGATCACGCCGCACTCCAAGGGATCGTTGCTCTCGGTACCGGTGCCGTGGGCGTTCACGTAGCCGACATCGGCGGCGGCCAGCCCGGCATCGGCGAGACAGGCCTCGACGGCCCGGCGCACCTGCGCTCCCGACGGCTCCATGGCCATCAGGTCGTGGCCATCGCAGGTCTCGCCGTAACCCGTCACCTCCGCCAGCACCGGCGCCCCCCGCTCTCTCGCTCCCCGGAGCTCCTCCAGGATCAGGACCGCGGCTCCCCCTTCGGCGAACAGGAATCCCGAACGATCCTCGTCGAACGGCCGGTTGACGGCCTCGGGAGGCAGATCGCCGTCGACCAGGGCCCCTACCGCGTCGAAACCCCGGAAGCAACTGCCGTAGTCGTCGGAGAGGAACTCGGTGCCGCCGGTCAGCGCGGCATCGCACTCCCCGTCACGGATGGCCCGGAAGGCCTTTCCCACGGCGATCGTGCCCGAGGCACAGGCCCCGGCCAGGGTCCGGGCGGGGCCCCGGAAGCCGAGCTTGACCGCCAGGTTCGCGGCGACCGCATTGGGCATGCTCATCGTCACAGCGAAGGGATTGAAGACCTTCGGCGCCGGGAGCCCCTCGAGGACCCTCTCCAACTCCCGGACCAGCTCCGGATCCTCCTCGGCCCTCCGGGCCCCGAGCTCCCGGAGTCGTTGTCGGGCCGGCGTGAGCATGTGGCAAGCGGCGGTGGAGAGGGTGCTGTGCAACCCTCCGATCCCGGTGCCCATGAAAACGGCCGTTCTCTCCGGCGAAAAGGTCGGGATCCGGTAGGTGTTCCGCTTGTCGTCCATCGGTTCCAGCTCGATCTCCGCTCCTCCGAGGGCTTCGGCCGCCGCCTGCACCGCGATCTGAGCCGCGGGGTCCATCCGCCGTCGTTCGATGCGGGTCAGGAGGGGCGTGGAACGCCGCCAGTCCCCGAGGGGAGACCAGACCCGGGACTTCGGTTCCCAGTACCTCCGCCATCGTTCCGGGATCGGCTTCACCACGGTGGCCCCCTCCAGGCAACGCCGCCAGAAGAGGTCCAGACCACAGCCCAGACTGCTCACCACTCCGAGCCCGGTCACTGCCACGCGCCGCCGGGTCAAGGAGCCTCCGGAGTCAGCTTTCGCTGCCGGACACGGTCGGCGAGTCGGGAGCCTCGAGCACCGCGTCCACGATGTCGTCCACCGTCCGCAGCCGGGCCAAGACCTCGTCGTCGATGCCCCGCCCAAAAACGTCCTCGAACTCGAACACCAGGGCAATGACGTCGACCGATTCGGCTCCCAGGTCTTCCACCAGCCGATCTCCGGACGACGGAGTCTCGTCCAGGGCCAGTACCTCGACGAGAATTTCCTGGACCCGGCGGGTGACGGTCTGGCGATCCAACGATTGCACGGAAGCCTCGGAAAGGAGATCGCGCCCGGACGCGGGAGCCGACCGGGCGCGGCTGCGGCGCAGACTATCACGGAGCTCTCGGTGACTCGGAATCGCGATCGGCCCAACGAACCGTCCAGACCGGTCCACCGCGAGCCCCCGGATCGAATGCGGCACGGACGATTCCGTCCAGATCCTGGATGCGTCATCCGGATGCTGACCACGGCGAATCGTGGGGAGTCCTCGTTGATTTCTCACAAATCACTGATTTCAAGAGACTTCTTAGACGAGAAAGTGCTGGCACGGACTCTGCTCCCTCTCTCAAGCGAGGAGACGAAGAACGATGCAGCCGATCCAGTCCGGGCCGGAACAGCAAGTGGGAGAGCGAAGGTTCACCCCCCGGGTTCGCGTGACCTACCGGGTGGAGATGAAATCGGGAACCCGCCGGATCATCGGCCACACCACCGACGTCAGCAACTGGGGACTGTTCGTTGAGACCCGGGAGATGTTGGAGGTCGGCAGCAAGGTCCGGCTCAGCTTTGCCGTCGGCGCCAGCGCCCATGACCTGGTGGAGGCCCACGGCCGGGTGGCTCGTCGGGTGCGGCCCGAGGAGACGGCGACGACGGGGCAGCGGCCCGGGCTGGGGATCGAAATTCACCGCTTCCTCTGGGGACACGATCGGTTCCTCGAGGCCTACGAACGCCTCTTGACCGAAGCCCGGGGCTCGGCGGGCTCCTCCCTCGACAAGAACCGTCGTCGTTCCCAGCGGGCCGAGGTCGGGCTCCCCATCTACTGGGGCGACGGGAGCGGGAAGGTAGACAGAGCCGGCTTCATCACGAACCTGAGCAAGTCCGGGGCGTTCTTCGTCGAGGCCCCTCCCCTCCCCTCGGGCACCCGGCTCCACCTCTGGTTTGAAGTTCCCCTCGGAGGGACGCCGAAACGGGTCGAGGCCGTGGCCACGGTGATGCGAATCGTGGGGGGCCCCGACGCAGGCGACGGCCCCCGGGGAATGGGCGTGCGGCTGGAGACCTCGACCCTGGACTCCGAGATCCTCGAGGAATTCCTGGACGATCGGCTCGACGATCCGGAGCGGAGGGCCGGCATTCGGCGCCATCGGGAGAACTTCGGGACGGAGATCGACGAGCTGGTCCTGGAAGCCCTGGAGGAGCTGGATCGAAGCCCGGACGAGGAAACGGGACCCGGACCGGAGGAGCTCGAGCGGTCCCAGCAGGGGCTCCGTCCTGGAGAGCGCCGCTACCGGCTGGTCCAGGTCGCGGAGGAGGACCCGACGTTGAACTGGGCCCAGGTGGGATCCATCGCCTTCAAGGCCATCGTGACCATGGCCCTGACGCTGTTCGGCATCACGCTGTTCGAGATCCTAGCCCTCCTCTGACCGACGACCGTCGATCCTGGAGATCCTTCCCTCCGGAGGAGGTCTCCCCGGAGGGTCGATCTTCGATCCGCTCCGAGCTCCTCAGCGGCCGCGAGCCGGAGTCCCGAGCGTCGGGTGCCCCAGGATCCAGGTTCCCCGGAGGGGCAGCCAGGTCGATCCCGCCCGTCCCGCCGTCCAGTTCCAGGCGGGAACCGCCTCCCGGGCCAGACGCAGGAGCTCTTCGATCCGATAGCTCCGAGCGCAGGAGACCAGACCGTCGAACCCCGTGATCAGGGGAACGGCCGGGATCCCGTACGTCCAGAGGAGACGGAACCCCCGCCGGGGCGGGAGCCAGGGGGTCACCAAGAGGGTGGCCAGGGGAATCAGTGCGATGGCCGGCAGGCAACGCCAGCGCCGTTCCGTGACCTCGAGACAGACGATCCGGGATCCCGCCCGCGCCGCGTCGGCGAAGATTTCCCGGACGCCGTCGGCATCGAAGTGATGGAGAGCGTTGAACATGATTCGATGGCCGACCAGCTCGTCGGGCACTCGACGGGCATCCACCGGCTCGGGCCAGATCCGGACCCGATCACCGAGTCCGAGGCGACCCCGGAGGCGGGCCGGGACCTCCGGATGGAGATCGGTCAGGACGACCTCGGGCGTGTGACCCCGGTCCGCCAGGAGACCGCCGAGCCTCCTCCAGGGCCCTCCGGCACCGGCACAGAGGTCGACGATCCTCCCCGGCCGGTCCTCGGCCAGACGATCGGCCACGAGCTCCAGGGCCTCTCCGTAGGGGTGGAAACAGTCCGTGAGCAGGCTCAGGGTCTCCCCAACGGAGCCCCGGAGGCTCGGAGGGAGCCAGTCCGCGTCTCCCAGCTCGAACAGATGGAGACGCCTCACCGTCGCCTCCGCGGACCTCAGACGTCGACGGTGGAGTCTCGCCCGGCCTCGGCCTCCTCCAAACACTCCTCTTCCGTCAAGAGACGGTCCGACTCCTTGGCCCGTCGAAAGAGAGCCTGGACCCGCTCCGCCTCGGGCTCGATTCCCCGTTCCTGGAGCCAGTAGACGATGTTGGACACCCCGGACATGGGTCCGATCTCGATCTGCTGCCGGCGACCCACGAGCCCCGCCGGTACCCCGGAGTAGATCCGGTCCGCCAGCCAGTCGTCCCCCTTCTCCCGGGCCTTGATGATGGCGGAGGCGTGCACACCGGTACCGGTCCGGAAGGCATCGGCGCCGAAGACCGGCCAGTTGTCCGGAAAGGGCACCCCGGTGGTCTCGGCCACCTTCCGGCAGAGCCCGGGGAGGCTCGAGAGGTCCGAGTCCCGCCAGCCCAGGAGCACCAGGTTCACCAGGAGGAGCTCCAGGGGGCTGTTGCCGACCCTCTCCCCCAGCCCGAGGACGGTGCCGTGGAGGCGGTCGGCACCCGCCTCGGCCGAGGCCAGGGCGTTGATCAGGGAGAATCCCCGGTCCCGGTGTCCGTGCCAGTCGACGGACACCTCTTCCCCGGTGGCGTCCACGACATCCCGGACAAACCCGGTCACGTGCCGGGCCCCGTGGGGAGTAGCGTGACCGACGGTATCCGCGATGCAGATCCGGCGGGCGCCGGCCTCGACGGCGGCGGTGTAGAGGCGACGGAGATCCTCGGGCTGGGCCCGGGTGGTGTCCTCGGTCACGTACATCACCGGCAGCCCCTCGTCCACGGCCAGGGAGACCGCCTCGTCGGTGAGCCGGAGCATCCGATCCATCTCCCATCCCTCAGCGTACTGCCGGATCGGCGAGGAGCCGAGAAAACAGGCCACCTCGATCTCCAGACCCGTGGTCTGGGAGATCTCCACGACGGGATGGATGTCCGAGGCCAGGGTCCTGGCGGCGCAGTTGGCGCCCAGGGGTAGATCGTGACGGACGATCTCCTCCGCCAGGGCGGTGACGTCCGCCACCACGTGGTCGCCGGCCCCGGGGAGTCCCAGGTCCAGGGCGTCGACGCCGGCCTCGGCGAGCCCGTGGAGGATCTCGATCTTGTCCCGGATCGACGGAGAGATGGCCGAGGGGCTCTGGAGACCGTCCCGGAGGGTCTCGTCGTTGACCTCGACGTTGGATCGAGCCGGCGTCAGATCTCCCTCTTCGGCCCGGTTCCAGTCGTGGATCAGCTCTCCCTCGGTGAAGCTCATCGGGCGATCACCGCCGATTCGAGCTCCCGGGCCATCCAGTCCCCGACCTCGGAGGTGGTGGCGGAGCCCCCGAGGTCCCGGGTGGTGACTCCCTCCCGAATGCTGCGGCCTACCAGCTCGTCGATCTCTTCCGACGCCTGACGGTGACCCAGGTACTCGAGCATCATCATCGCCGACAGGATCGCCCCCAGGGGATTCGCGATGCCCGTCCCCGCGTACTTCGGTGCGGACCCGTGGACCGGCTCGAACATGGAGACGCGGCCCGGATGGAGGTTGGCCGAGGCCGCCACCCCGAGCCCTCCCTGGAGAGCCGCCCCCAGGTCGGTGACGATGTCCCCGAACATGTTGTTGGTGACGATCACGTCGAACTCCTGGGGCTTCCGCACCAGCTGCATGTTCAGGGCGTCCACGTACAGGTGCCAGGACTCGATCTCGGGGTAGTCGGCCCGGACCTCCTCGAAGGTCCGCTGCCAGAGGTCGCCGACGAAGCGCTGGGCATTGGACTTGTCCGACATGACCACCTGCTCGCGGCCGTTCTCGACGGCGTACTCGAAGGCGGCCCGGAGGATCCGTTCCACCCCCTTCCGGGTGTGGATCTCTTCCTGGACCGCCACCTCGTCGGCGGTCCCGGCCTTGAAGTTGCCCCCGGAGCCGACGTAGGCACCCTCGGTGTTCTCCCGGAAGACCACGAAGTCGACGTCGGACGTCCCCTTCCCCTTCAGGGGACAGAGGGAGTCGTCATAGAGCTTCACGGGCCGAAAGTTGATGTACAGATCCAGCCCGAAACGCAGCCCCAGGAGGATGTCGGCGGCGTGCTGCATGTCCGGCACCCGGGGATCCCCGTAGGCTCCGATGAGGACGGCGGCATAGTCTCTCTCCAAGCGCTGGAGGGCATCGTCGGGCAGGCTCTCCCCCGTCTCCAGATAGTGGTCCGCGCTCCAGGGAAGCTCCTGGAGCTCGAGGGGAAGCTCCCAGCGCTCCGCCGCCGCCTCCAGGACCTTCACCGCCTCGGCGGTGACGTCGACTCCGATGCCGTCCCCGGGGAGGACGGCGATTCGCTGGGGGTTGCGGTCCCGGGGATGTGTCTCGTTCATGGGCGCCCATCTTACCCGGAGCCGTTCCCCGGCTCCTTTTCCATCGTTCACGAGGCGGAGGTAGAAAATCTCGCGCGGGACGGGCGGTGGGTCCC
>JAWVZJ010000055.1:0-10565 GCA_033722255.1 Thermoanaerobaculia bacterium
CGTCGAGGAACCCCTCCGGTAGGCTTCCACCGTCCGCCGAAGTCCCTCCTCCAGGGACACGGTGGGAGCGTAGCCCAGCCCTCGCTCCGCCTCCGTCAGGTCGGCCAGGGAGTGGCGCACGTCCCCGGGACGGGCGGGTCCGTGCCGCGGCGGGGTCCCCGATTTCGTCAGCTCCCGGATCCTCCGGGCGAGCTCGTTCACGGTCACCCGGCGCCCACCGGCCACGTTGAAGACCCGGTTCGTCGCCTCCTTCCCCGCCTCCGCCGCCAGGAGATTCGCCCGGACCGCGTCGGCCACGTAGGTGAAGTCCCGGCTCTGCTCTCCGTCCCCGTGGATCGTCATCGCCTCGCCCCGGAGGCCCCGCTCCACGAACCGGGGCACCACGGCGGCATAGGGACCCGCCGGATCCTGCCGGGGTCCGTAGACGTTGAAGTACCGAAGCCCCACGGTCCCCAGGTCGTAGCAGCGCTGGAAGACGTCGGCCAGCTCTTCGTTCATCCGCTTCGACAGGGCGTAGGGGGAAAGCGGCGCACCCTCCTCCCCTTCCCGCTTCGGGAGCCGGGACGAGTCTCCGTACACACTCGATGAAGAGGCGTAGACGAAACGCTCCACCCCGGCCTCCCGGGCCGCGGCCAGGAGGTTCCCCGTCCCCCCGACGTTGACGCCGAGGGTCCGCTCCGGCCGGGCCAGGCTCCGGGGAACCGAGCCCAGAGCCGCCTGATGGAAGACGAGGCCCACTCCCTCCACCGCCCGCCGGCAGATCCCTTCGTCCCGGAGATCTCCCCGGAGGAGCTCGATCCGATCCCGGATCGGGGCCAGGTTCTCCTCCCTCCCGGTGGAGAAGTCGTCCAGGACCCGGACCGGAGATCCGGACTCCACCAGGCTCTCCACGAGGTGCGACCCGATGAACCCCGCCCCTCCCGTCACCAGGATCGTTCGACTCTCCCCGGTCAACGCCTCACGCCCCCACCACGTTCTCTCCCTCCCCCCGGTAGACGCCGCGACTGTCCACGATGAGGGGAGCGTGCCGGGAAACCATCTCGTAGTCCACGGAGCTGTGGTCGGTGAGGAGCAACACGGCGTCCAGCTCCTCCAGGAGCTCGGGGGTCAGAGGTACGCTCTCCATGGGGGGAAGATCGGGCCAGGACCGCATCGAAGGCGCCTCGGGGATCAGGGGATCGTGATAGAGGACCTCCGCGCCCCGGCTCCTCAGCTCGTCGATGAAATGGAAGGAGGGACTCTCCCGGGGATCGGCCACATCCCGCTTGTAGGCCAGACCCAGGATCAGGATCCTGCTCCCTCGGAGGGGTTTCCCCCTCTCGTTCAGCGCCTCCTGGAGCTTCCGGAGGACATGACGGCGGACCTGCCAGTTCACCTCTCCCGCCAGCTCCACGAAGCGGGCCGAGACTCCGAACTCCCGGGCCTTCCAGGAGAGGTAGAAGGGATCCAGGGGAACGCAGTGTCCTCCCCAACCCGGTCCCGGCTCGAAGCGCATGAACCCGAAGGGCTTCGTGGACGCCGCGTCCAGAACCTCCCAGACGTCGATCCCCAGACGGTCGTAGACCACCTTCAGCTCGTTGACCAGGGCGATGTTCACCGCCCGGAAGATGTTCTCGGTGAGCTTCGTGGCCTCCGCGGCCCGGGCCGAGCCCAGCAACACCGTGCTCTGGACCACCCCCTCGTAGAGCCGGACCGCCAGCTCCCCGGAGACCTCGTCGATTCCGCCGATCACCTTGGGGATGTCCCGGGTCCGATAGCTCCGATTCCCCGGATCCTCCCGCTCCGGCGAGTAGGCGAGGAAGAACTCCGTCCCGCATCGGAGCCCCGACGACTCCAGCGCCGGCAGGACCAGCTCCTCCGTGGTCCCGGGGTAGGTGGTGGACTCCAGGACCACGAGCTGTCCGGGACGGAGGGCCTCGGCCACGCTCCGGACCGTGTGGAGGACGTATTTCAGCTCCGGCTCCCGCTGGGGAGTGAGGGGGGTGGGGACGCAGATCAGCAGGGCGTCCGGCTCCTCCACCCGGTCGAAATCCGCCGTGGCCCCGAGACTCCCGGACTCGACGGCCCTCGACACTCGGTCCTGGTCCAGATGGGAGAGGTAGGAGCTCCCGCGGTTGATCCGGTCCACCTTCTCCTCGTCGATATCGAAGCCGAGAACCGTGTAGTCGGCCTCGACGAAGGTAAGGGCCAGAGGAAGTCCCACGTAGCCGAGCCCGAGCACCCCCACCACGGAGGTGCGGGACTCCAGCCCCTCCGTCAGGGTCTGGCGGGGAGTCGAGGCCACGGGATCGTCTCCGGACGGGTCCGGGGGAGGTGCGGTGACGGGCTCGCCCGTCTCCTCAGGGGAAGGCCGGGGAGACTTCGGGTCCGGGGGGCTCCTCGTCCACGATGACCGTCCGGGTCACGCCGACTCCGGCCAGACCGACCGGCACCAGCATCTCGGGACGCTCCCACCAGCCGATCGGCTGGCAGGAGGTGTCATCCCGGAGCTCGAGGAACAGGTCGATCCGTTCCACGACCCCCTCGCACTCCCACCAGGCCACCTTGCGGTGCTTCTGGCTCAGGGAGGTCTCACCGATGGTGAGGGCCGAGGCCCTGTCTCGTTGCTCCGGAGTCAGATTCGGCTCGCAGTCTCCCGTCACGGGAGCGGAGCGGACCGGCGACTGGCCCAGGATCCGGTCTCCCCCGTCGTAGACCGCGACGTAGTACTCGGCCTGTTCGTTGGCCTCTTCGGGAACCGGAAGGACGCCCCAGTACCGTCCCTCGTCGGCCACCATGGGTACCCAGTAGAAATCTCCGAATCCCTGGCGGCGAAAGTAGAGGCGCACCGACCGATCGTCCACCTCCGGCATCACCCCCGCGTGGACGACGCCGTTGCCGTCCGCCGGGAGACAGGAGACGGGCGATACCACGATTCGGGGCACCTGGGCCATCCCGGGGAGCGCTCCGAGGAAGAGGGTCAGAATCAGGGCGGGGGCAAATCTCGTCATCGTCGGCAATCCTCCAGCAGGGCCACTATATCGCACGTCACGCGGAACCGGCCGCCGATCCCGTTCACCCGGAAGCCCGGGCCCCACCATCGTCTCCCAGGATCATTCTCCGGTACCGCTCCACGAAGGGTGTCCTCTCCAGCCGACCCAGGCATCGGCGGAGCACCTCCTCCGCCCGATCCCGACGACCGGACTCGAAGAGGGAGACGGCCAGGTAGAAGAGCATTCGAGGCCGGGTCTCCCTCGGCTCTCCCGCCGCCTCGAAGTGACGGACCGCGTCCTCCCACCGGGAGGCACGGTACGCGATCTCCCCCGCGAGGAGCTCCACCTCCGACGAGGCCGGGAATCGCTCCTCGACGTCCCGGACCAGCTCGTAGGCCTCCTCCAGATCCCCGATGGAACGAGCGGAGGCCATGAGATCCTTTGCTCTCTCCAGGATCGACCGGTCGGCGTCCGGGAGAGCTCCCCCTGTCGCCTCCGGCTCCCCCCGGGATCGAATCTCTCCCGCCAGCGTCTCGATCGCTCCCTCCTCTCTCCACACCGGAGGCACCTCCCGGAGCTCCCGCCTCGCTGTCTCCCAGTCCCGGGCCTCCACGCGGCAGAAAAGCAGGGTCTCGGCGAAGTCCGGGTCCCGACTCTGGCAGCCGGAGAGGTCCTCGACCCCGGCCTCGCATCCTTCGGTCCGAATCCGTGCCCAGGCCAGCTCACACCGAGCCGCCGGGCCCTGGAGCCGGAGCTCCGCCGCCCGCCCCGCCATCTCCAGGGCCGTCTCCGGGTCTCCGTGCCTCCGCTCGAGACGAGCCAGAAGCAGGGGCCAGCGGGGGTCTCGGGGCTCCTCCTCCATCGCCCGGGCCAGATCCCGTCGCCGCTCGTCGAGATCGCCCTCGGTCTCCTCGGGCTCCCCCGCCAGATGCTCGAAACCCGGTGAGGCGGCCAGGACCGGATCGGCGATCCAGTCCTCCACCCGGCGCTCGAACTCCCGCCTCAGCCCCGGCGGAAGCTCGCTTCCGTTGTAGAGACCCAGGATCTCCTCGGCCTCGACGACTCGCCGGAATGTCTCACGGAATCCCTCGCGATCGCCGGAAGACGCCTGGGCCAGTCCGAGCCGGACGAGACACTCGGCCAACAGGGGCTCCTCGTCCAGAAGGCCGAAGCAGGCGACCCGGAGACTCTGCACCGCTCCTTCGTAATCTCCCCGCTCGTAGGCGGAGGTTCCCTCCCGGAGCCGGGTCGTGTAGAAGGGGTCGGAGGCCGCCCATCCCGCGGATCCGGCCAGGAGGGCCGCCAGGGAGAGTACGAGGAGGAAGGAGCCTCCGGCGCCCAGGAGTCTGCGTCTCATGCCGACTCCGCCTCCTCGAAGGTTTCGCCGGCACCGACCGGCTCCTCGTCCGGAGGCCGATCGGCCAGGACCCGGGCCGGGAGATCCCTGGTGAGCCGCCAAGCCGCCTCCTCTCCGAGCCGGGAGGCCCGGAGCCTCCGGGCCTCTTCGAGCCCCGGGGGACGCCACTCCGGAGAATGGGAGTCAGAGGCGACGAAATGGACGAGACCACGGTCCAGGAGCTCCCAGGCCGTCCGGTGGGCAGCACGTCCGAACTCTCCGGTCACGCTCATCGCCGTCACCTGGAGCATCGCTCCGTCCCGGACCAGGATCTCCGCCCGGTCCGGACTCTCCACGAACAGGGGAATGTGCTCCGGGTGGGCCAGTACGGGGATCCAACCGGCGACCCGGGCCTCGTGGACGATCTCCTCCGGGCTCGGTCCGGTACCCCAACGATCCAGCTCCAGGAGGAGATACCGGCTCCCGGCCAGGGACAGGAAGGAGGGATGGTCGCCCCCGAGCTCGCCCAGGAGGTCGGCGTCCACCCGAATCTCCGCCCCCAGGCGGAGGTCGAACCATCCCTCCACCTCTCGCCGCACCCGTTCGTAGGCGGATCGGATCTGGTCCCGATCCGTCGACGGCCAGGCCGGATGTCGCAGGTGGGGCGTGGTCACGACCGCCGTGCAACCGTCCGTCGCGGCGGCACGGCACATGGCCACGGCCGCCTCCAGGTCGTCGGGCCCGTCGTCCACGCCCGGCAGGACATGGCTGTGGAGATCGATCATGAGTGGAGTGTCAGGCCGCCGAGTCGGCCGAACCCGGCTGACGTCCCTCGCCGTAGGCCTGGTAGTAGTACGCGTACCGCTTCGCCTCGCCCCGCTTCCCGATCCGGTAGCGATTGAGGACGGTCCCCAGGATTCGGATCCCTGCGAGCCGGAGGCGATCACAGCACTCCACCGCCTCGTCTTTGAGGATCCGACCCGCCTGGAGACAGACGACGGTGCCGTCGCTCATGGAGGCCAGGAGCGACGCGTCGGTGACGGCCAAGAGGGGAGGCGTGTCCATCAGAACCAGGTCGTAGCGTCGATCCGCGTCCGCCAGCAACTGCTGCATCCGGTCGGAGGCGAGGAGCTCCGAGGGGTTCGGGGGCGTCGTACCCGAGGGGAGGACCGAGAGGCCCGGCACCTCCGTCTCCCGGACCGTGTCGTCGAAGCTTCCGGTCCCGGTGAGGCAGTTGACGAGGCCGGAGCGGTTGGACACGGAGAAGAGCCGGTGTTGCCTGGGCTTCCGGAGATCGGCGTCGATCAGGAGCACCCGTCGCCCGAGCTGGGCCATGACCACGGCCAGGTTCGCCACCGTGGAGGTCTTCCCCTCTCCGGATCGTCCCGAGGTCACGGTGATCAGACCGAGATCATCGGTAGTGGACAGGAGCAGGGCCGTCCGGAGGCTCCGATACGCCTCGGACACCGCATGCCGGGGCTTCACGAAGGGGAGGAGCTCGATCTCGTGGCTCGACTCCTCGTCACCCTTCTTTCCGGACTTGCCCCTCTTCTTCCGACCACTGCCGTCGGCGTCGAACCCGTAGCCGTAGCCGTACCCGTAGCCCGAGCCGTAGCCACCGCTCCTCTCTCCGATGTCGGGGATGACGGCCAGGACGGGAAGCCCGAGGAGGCGCTCGGCCTCCTCCGCCGTCTTCAAGGTCCGATCCAGGTACTCGAGGAGGAAGACGCACCCCACACCGAGGAAGAGACCCAGGGCCAGGGACATGGCCAGATCCTTGCGCAGCGACGGCCGATAGGGGCCGCCGGGGACGAGAGCCCGGTCGACGACCCGAACATTGGATTGGCGGGTCGCCTGGAGTCGGGCCGTGACTTCGGTCTCGGACTGGCGCCGCAGCAGCTCGTCCAGGAGCTGCTTGGAGGTGGCGATCTCCATCTGGAGGTTGTTGTACTCCACCGCCGCCGATCCGAGCTCGATGGTCTCCTCCTTGGCCTTGTCCAGCTCCTCCTTGATCGACTGCTCCCGCCGCAGGGCCGTCTGGTACTCCGCCTTGGCGGTCTTCCGGGCCTGCTGGGCCATCTCGTCCACCACGGAGCCCAGGTGGTCCCGGAGCTCCTCGATCTTCGCCTTCAGCTCCACCATCCGGGGCATGTCGGGCTTGTAGACGTTGAGCTTGGTCGCGTACTCCTGCTCGGCCTGGAGCAGCTCCTTCCGCAGCGAGCTCACCAGCCCCCCGGAGAGGGGATCGGCCACGCTCTCCTCCGGGCTCTGGAGCACCTCGTTGTACCGGGCCTCCTTCTCGATCCGTCGAGAGACCGCCTCCATGTAGTCCTGGTTCAGCGCGGCGAGCTTCTGCAGGGTCGGATTCGACTCGGGGTCGATGGCCACGATGTCGGTGCGGCGGCTGTAGGCCTGGAGCCGGGCCTCCTTGTCCTGGATCTGCTGCTTCAGCTCCTCGATCTGCTTGCCGAGGAAGCTCGAGGCCTTCCCCACGGTCTCGGAACGGGTCTCGATCCCCCAGTCGATGAAGGCGTCGGCGACCCCGTTCGCGACCCGGGCGGTGAGCTCCGGCGAGGAGGATCGATAGGAGAGGGCCACGAGCTGGGTGTTCTTGATCGGGGAGACCTGGAGACCCCGCTGGAGACGCTCACCCAGACGCCCCAGGCGTGCCTGATCGAGCTCCGGCGTCGCCTCCTCGGGACCTTCCCAACGAGCCCAACCCGGGTTGAAGACCGGATCCTCGTAGAGCCGCAGGTTCCGGACCACCCGCTCCGCCAGGCCCCGGCTCTCCAGGAGCTTGTACTGGGTCGGGTAGAACTCCATGTTCCACCAGTTCTCCAGCCACGGCGTCTCCAGGGACCCTCCCAGCGAGAGGCTCTTCCGGTCGATCTGGATGGTCGTGGTCGCCTGGTACATCTTCGGCGTGATGAAGTAGTGGACCAGTCCTCCCACCAGGCAGAGCAGGGCGATGACCGCCGCCAGCCGCCAACGCCGACGCAGGACGTCCAGATAGTCGGCCAGATGGAAGTCGGAGCCGGACTCCTCCGTCGGAGCGTCCAGCTCGAAGAGGGGGTCGCGGGACGAGGAACGGGACGGCTCGATCAAAAGAATGACTCCTTCACGTAGACGATGTCCCCTGCCTGGAGCTCGACATCCGGGGCCTTCCCGGCCAGGATCTTCCGGTAGTCGGCCTCGATCTCCACCGTCTCGCCGTCCGGGGAGGACCGCTTGACGGTGATCTTCCGGGACGCACGGTCGGTGGGTCCCCCGGCCCGGGCGATCGCCGTCAACAGCGTCACCCGCTCGGTGCTCTGGAAGGTCTGGGCCCCCGGCCTCTCCACCTCGCCGAGACAGTAGAGGGTGACCTCCACCTTGGCCGGTACGTTGACCAGATCGTTCGAGAAGATCGGGATGTTCATCCGTCGGTCACCCCGAACCAGGAGATCGTCGAGGCGGATCGTGAGCTGGGCCGAGAGACCGTTCTCCGCCCTCCGGAGCACATGCACCACGTCCCCGTGACGGGACGCCAGGCCTCCTGCCGCGGTGAGGACCTCCAGGAGCGTCCACTCCCCGGAAAGGGGAAGGGGACCCGGCTTGTTCACGGCTCCGATCACCGAGATCGGTCGGGAGCGGAACTCCAGGATCTCCACCGATACTGTGGCCCGCTGGACACAGCACTGCTCGAAGACACCCTCGAGCTTCCGAGTGAGCTGCCGCTCGGTCAGGCCGGCGACCTCGACCTCCCCCGCCACCGGAAGCCGGATGGCACCTTCCTCCGAGACCCGGACCGTAGTGTCCAGCTCCGGAGCCTCGTAGACGCTCACCTCCAGGAGGTCCTTGGGACCCACCCGGTATCCCGAGGCGTCCTCCTGGGCCGCGATCGGTTCGGCCAGGCCGACCAGGCCGGCGAGGACCAGATACACCCCGAGCCAGGTCGGCGCGGCGACGGCCCGGCTTCCGGGAATGCCGGCAGCTGAATTTCGGGGAAACAGAGGCATGGCAGGGGCCTGATCGGTCCGGTCGAATCGAGCAACCGGTCCCCCTTCGATTATATTCCGCCACGCCATCTCCGCTTCCGGGCTCACCAGCCGAGCCCGGCGGGGCGGAGCGGCTCCGAATTCCCGGCCTCGGGATCGCATCTTCTCCCGGGAGGGAGCTGCCTCTGGCTCGGCCCCACACGGAGGAGCACCCCGGGAAGCCGGGACCGGCGTCGCTTCGACCCCGGAACCAGGCCGGGGGATAATGCAGAAGAGAACCTGGTATGCGCGTCTCCATCTTCCGATCCGCCCGCTCTCTGGCCACCGCGATCCTGGCCTTGCTCCTCGTTTGGGGTCCTCTGCCCTTCGGCAGCGTCCGCCCCCGGGACCGGCTCCTCCTGCTGGTCGGATCGGCCCTGGCCCTGGCCGTCGCCGCCTCCAGCCGAAGGGCCCGGAGCCTCCGAGGCATCCGTCTCGCCCTCGCCGCCTGGGTCGGGCTGGTCCTGTGGGCCCTGGTCCAGCGCCTCCCGCTGCCTCTCCCGTGGATCGAGCTGCTGTCACCCTCCCTGGCGGGCCTGCGCCGGGAGGCCGTCGAGCTCCTGGCGACAGCGACCTCCTCCGCACCGATCTCCCTGGCCCCGGACCGGACGGAAGCCGTGGCTCTCTGGATCGGGGCCCTCTTGGCGGCCTTCGTGGCCTCCTTCCTCGTCGGACGCCGAACCCGGTATCGGAGAGCCCTGGCCCTGGCCACGGTGGTGGCCGCTCTGTTCGAGATCCTCTACGGTGCCCGGCGATGGGCCGCCCGGGATCCGATGATCTGGGGAGCCACGGTCCCCGGGGGAAGCGGCCGACTCCGGGGAACCTTCGTCAACCCCGACCATCTCGCCCTCCTCCTGGAGATCGGGATCTGTGTCACCGGGGCCTGGATCTGGTGGGCGATGACCAGGGACCACCGCACCTCCCTGGAAAGCCGCATCGCCCGGATCGGACCGCCCTTCCTCCTCTGGGCCACCCTCTTCGCAGCCCTCGCCTTCACCGGATCCCGGGCCGGACTGGTGGCCGCGGTGGCGGGAACCCTGGCCCAGGGAGTGCTCCTGGCCGTCCGGAGGCGTCGAAGCTCCCTGGCCCTGACGGGGGTCGGCCTCGTCCTCCTGGGCATGGGTTGGGTCGCCTGGCTGGGGTTGGAGGCCGGCTTCGGCCGCTGGCTGGCCACCTCCCGGTACGAGATCGGAACCAACGTCCGCCGTACCGTGTACGGGGCCACCCTGGAGCTGTGGCGCCAGGCTCCCTGGACCGGGACGGGCCTCGGAAGCTTCCGCTCCGTCTTCCCCCTGATCCAGCCCGAGACCGTGACCGGTCAGTGGTCCCACGCCCACAACGACTGGCTGGAGCTGTTGGCGACCGGGGGCGTGGTGGGGTTCCTTCTCCTTCTCGTCGGTCTAGGAGCCCTCGCCTTTCGTCTGAACCGGGTCTGGAGGCGAGGTGTCCGATCCGAGGGTCGGGCCGCGGGCTTGGCGGCCCTGGGAGCCCTCACTGCAGTGGCCCTCCACGAGCTCCTGGACTTCGGTCTCACCATCCCCGCCAACGCCCTCACCCTGGCCATCCTCGTCGGAGCCGCGGCCGGCACCCGCCTCCGGGAGCCCTCTCCCCCCGGGACCGCTGCCGGTCCCGACCGCTCCGAACCCCCGGCCCCCTGACGACGAACCTCCCCGAGGATGCTCAGCCGGCGGAGGGAGCGAGGGGACGGGGCAAGTTCCCGGTGATCCGGGCCAGGAACCGGATGCACCGGTGGCCGGAATCCACGGGATCGCAGTGCATCATGGGACAGGCTCCGGGAATCGCCCGGAGGCCCAGCTCCCGGCACCGCTCCACCGCCTCCGGCGATCGGCCCCGAGCAGAAACCGTGGCCGGCCTCGGCTCGGCCAGCGATCTTCCGTCTCCCGAGTACCCGAACGCAGCATCCAAGAACGGCTCAAGAACGGTCGAGGATCCGTCCCGGCCACCCGACGGAAAGGCCCCTCCCGGCGCCGTCCCCTCCCGGCCCCGCTCCCGCAACCGGAGGACCGGCCCAAGGTCGTCGACTGGTCAGCTCCCCGTTTTCATCCTCATGAGTGCCCGAAGCAACGCGAGGAGCATGCGCGGCTACTCTGAAAATTGCTCCTGGTAGCAGCTGGACAGTAAGACCATTTCCAAGACTGGGTCGGGGGCGGGGGGGCGCCCCGCGCAAGGGCCCCCCGAAAGGGGTTGTTTGACCCAAGGGGGGCGGAAAGGGGGGGGGGC
>JAWVZJ010000056.1:0-10312 GCA_033722255.1 Thermoanaerobaculia bacterium
CCTGCGGCGTTCCTGCTTCTCGACGATGTACTAAAATATCGCCTGCGTCGCAGCGCCTTGCATGGCACACAAAGGCGCTCGCAACGCGGTCATTCGCTCCTGCCGCGCAGACTCCTGGGCCTCGCGCCTCCGTCAGCTCCGATCCTCGATCCCGCCGGTGGCTCCCAGGCTCGACACGACGGCGGGAACCAGGAGGTTCAGCCCCAGCCTGGCAGGGAAGGGCAGATGGCCGACCCGGTTCACCAACGTGAAGGCCGCGGCCACGACCACCACCGTGGTCAGACCCCGGGCGACGAGAGCCCGGTCCGGACGGCGAACTCCGTTGCTGATCGCCCCGAGGCCGAAGACGACGGTGGGCAGGCTGGCGTGGAAAAGCAACCATCCCGTCGGACCCAGGCGACGGCCCAGAGCCCGATTGGCCGCCGTCACCAGGATTCCGACGACCAGGGTGATGGTCAGGATGGAGAGGCGGCAGCCCGGGTCCTTCCAGACCCGGATCAGCTTCTGCCCGAGATCCACGAAGGCCGCCCCCTCGGCTCAGCCCAGCCCCGCCTCCGTCCCTCCGTGGTCGAGCAGGTGATTCCGGATCCGAGCCGGAAGGTCCGGTTCGTCGATCTCCTCCTCCGTGATCAGGAGGATCTTGTTCCGTAGCTCCTCCTGCGGCGCGTCGTCGCTGAAGGCGGTGGGAGACAGGAGGAGCCGGGCCGCTCCGGCGCCGAAGCGGGAGACCGGCATGATCACCGGCCCGAGGGCGTCGACTCCTACCCGCTCGCTCAGCCCGTTGAGAAGCTCGATCCCGTTCGTCCGGTGGCCCTCCTCGTCCCGCTGGGCGTGGAAGGGAACCAGGAGGGCGTCCCCGGGACGGGATTCGAGGACCTCGATCGCCTCCTCGTCCGGGGTTCCCGGCGGGATGATCCGGTCAGAGTCGATCTCCAGCCCCGCCTTCTCCAGGGTGGAGAAGACCCGTTCTCGGATCTCTTCGCGGTAGGGACGAACGACGGTCAGCTTCATTTCGGGACCTCCGGCGGCCATGCGACGGGTCGGGATGAGCGGCGGTGGCGCGCCCGGAAGGACTCGAACCCTCAACCCCCGGATCCGAAGTCCGGTGCTCTATCCAATTGAGCTACGGGCGCCCTTTTCATGGTAGCAGTCGCGCATGCCCGTTGAGATCTCTCGGGCCTTCAGGAACAGAAAGATGGGAAGCCGACCTCTCGGTGGTCTGGGGGCCGGTCCTTCGGTCGAGCTCTCGATGAGGCCGAGCCCGTTCTCGAAGCAGTCGCGCAGACGCTCGGAGGAGGCCTGCGGGACGAAGATCCGGGATTCCGCAAAGAATTCTCGGTCCCGGCCGTCCAACTCTCCGAAGAGATCCGCGAGAGTCCGGCCGGAGGACGCCGAACGCCGAGGGCGCTCCCTCCGAGCCGTCCTGAGCTCCCGCGTCTCGGCTGCTGGAGGAAAGGGTGATTTTTCCTCGCGGGGAGGGAAATCCCTCCCCGCCTTCTTTCCGTCCTGGCCCACTTCCGGGGACTGCTTCGCTCCGGCCGCATCCCGCCGGGGCGGTTCGTGCCCGGCTCTCTCGGACGATACGGTCCCTCCCTCGACTTACCCACGGCTCGCCGGTCGATAGGCCACTTCCGGGGAACCCCTGTCCGGGTTACTCCTCCAGGGACTCCTCCATCACCTGACGCAGGACTCGTCCGAACCCCTCCAGGTAGTCGACCTGGTCTCCCTCGCCGGCGAGGAACGGATCCATCACCGTGCAGCGGATCACGCTGACACCCCCGGCCCGGCGGTACTCCTCGGATCCGTAACCCAGGGACTCGACGACGGGAATCGCCGCCTCACCGTACTGCTGGGCCCGGAGCTCGGTCTTCGTGACGAAGAACTCGAGATGGGCGGTCTCCTGCCCCTCTCCGGCGCTGAGGGCCCTGTAGATCCGACTCACGAACCGGTTCGAGTCTTCGAGGCTCCCCAGGGAGGGATGAGTGGCGGCGAAACAGACGATGTTGAGATCCGGCGGCGGCAGCGGCACGACCCGGAAGGGCGCCCAGTCGCCTCCGGCGAGACGCCGCCGGAGGAGCAGGGCCCCCCGGGAGGCCTCCCCCACCAGCCGGCCGTACCCGGCGGCGTTCAGGGGGACGACCTGATGGGACATCCAGACCGAGGCCGCGGCCGCTCCGGGCTTGGACCCTTCGAAGATGAAGCGGCCGATGGTCCCCCACTCCGAGGCGCCGGGATGGAAGAGGTAGGGAGCCTCCACCGCCACCAGGTCTCGGGTCCTCCCGTCCCGGAAGCAGACCGCGCCGGCCGGGTAGGGCACGAAGCCCAGCTTGTGAGGATCGATGGTGATCGAGTCGGTGTGCTCGACGGCGCAGAGGGCGTCGTAGACCCCCTCCTCCGGCCACGCCTCCGGCGCGTAGTCGGCCAGGGCCGCCTCGTAGCTCCGGCGACGTCCCGCGGCGTCCCGGGTGATGGAGACGGCGTAACCGCCCCAGGCGGCGTCGGCGTGGAGGCTGAAGGCGAGTCCCCGCTCCCGGAGGAGTCGCTCCCGGATCTCCACGATCCGGTCCACCCGGTCCACGGCACTCTCCTCTGTGGTACCCACCACGGTCACGCAGGCGATCACCGGTCGCCGTCGGTCGGCCAGGCCCTCCAGAATCTCCCGCAGGGCATCGGGATCCATCCGGAAGCGGCGATCGACGGGGACGTGGACGAGCTGTGCCCCTCCGATGCCCAGGGACCGGCAGATCTTCTCGAAGGAGTAATGGGCCGTGGAGGGGACCAGGACGACCGCCGGGTCCAGGGCGTCTCCGAACTGCTCGACTAGCCGGGCCCCGAAGGCCTGGTACCCCATTCCCGCCAGGGACCAGCGGGAGAGGGATCGGAGGGCCTCAGCGGGATCCGGGCCCCGGCGTCGGAGCTCTTCAGCCAGGTCCAGGGCGGAATCGGGCTCGATGTTGAGGAGGCTCCAGAGATCCAGGTCCGCCAGCCGGGTCCGGCTTCCGTCCGGACGGTCCACGGACAGACCCTCCATCCCGAGCTCTTCGGTCGCCCAGCGGACCGCGACCGGGAGGTATTTCACGTTCCGGGCCACCCAGAGGGCCTCGAAGTTGGCCACCGTTCCTCCCGAGGTCAGATGGCTCCACTGGTCTTCCATCGGATAGCCCACCATGGTGGCCAGATCCCGGCCGACCTCGAGCTCCAGGCGGGTCGTGACCGGCGAGGCTTCGGCGGCCACGTTGTTCGGGTTGTAGAGCATGGTGGCGAAGTAGCCGATCAGGCCCGCCATGGTCAGGTCGGACGTCATGTGGCCGATGTATCGGGGGCTGAAGAAGGGGACTCCGGCCTTGAGCTCCGCCAGCAGCGAGAGGAGCTGCTGGGAGAGGGCGGAGATTGAGCCCTCGTAGGAGGGGGACCTCTTGTCCGATTCCAGGACCCGGAATCCGTCTTCCGGGTGGAAGTTCCGTCTCCAGAAGACGTGGTCCCGGAAGGCCTCCAGGAGGAGCCGCTCGAAGACGTCTGCGTTCTCCCCCTTGGGTCCCAGGAAGAGGGAGCGGAGGTCCAGGGGATCGGCCGGAGGCTCGCTCATGGCCGAAAGATATCAAGCCTCCTCCCGGCCTTCGGCGGAGGGTGGAGGCGGGGAGAGCTCGTCCCGGCGGAACGGGTCGGTTTCCGGCCACGATGGTCTCCGGTGGCGCCCGGATGCCATCACTCCCCGCACCGCCGAGCCGTCGATCGTCGAGGAGTCAGAGGAGTCGGAGCTGAGCCGGACGGATCCGGCTCCACACGGCTTCCTCGACCCGCTCTGTCCAGCCCTCCCGGGCCTCCGGCCGGAGCCGGAGGGGATCGAGGCCCCGGTTCCGGAGCTCCTCGTCCAGTCGTTCCTCGACCATCCGCTGGAAGGCCGGGTCCGGTGCCCGGACCCCGTCGGGCTGGGGCCGGTCCAGGGCCGGCACGTGGATCAGCAGATCGTAGGTCTCCATCCAGTGTTCGATCAGGGCCTCCAAGCCGGGCCGGGGGCCGGCGGCCAGGAGCAGGTAGACGTAGTTGTCCAGGACGCTCCGGTCGCAGATGACCACCGGATACCGGGACTCGGCCACCACCTCCTCGGCGACCTGGGTGTGGAGGATCCAGGACTCCGAGGCCACCCCCGTCTCCTCGTTGATCGGAAGGGGGCAGCGGCGGGCCACCTCGTGCACGACCTCCAGAGCCACGTCCCGGCGCTTGAGGCGGGAGGCGAGGTCGTAGCACAGCGTCGTCTTCCCCACCCCGTGGGTTCCGATGAAGGCGAGCTTGAAGTCGTCGAGGGCTCCCACCGAGAGCCAGCGTACCAGCTCCCGCGACGCCGGGTCCGTGCTACGATCACGGCCCCGTGGCGACCGAGACCGAGTCCTCCTTCGATCTCTCCTTCGAGGACGTCGCCGAGGAGGCGGAGGCCGCGGGTTCCTCGCCCTCCGAAGCGGACCTTCCCCCGCCGCCGTCCGACCGGGATGAGCTCCTGGCCCGGGCCGGACCCTGGCGCCGGAAGCTGTTCCGGCTGGCCCGGAGCATCCTGGACGAGCTCGAGAGCGCGGCACCCTGGAGCCGTCTCTACTATCCCCCGGACGATCCCACCGCTTTCCTGGCCATGGAGATGGACCTGCTGGAGGTGGTGGAAGCGATTCCGGCCAGGATCCGGGAGACTCTGGATCCCCTGGTCGCCGAGGCCGACGACGAGGATCGACAGACCCTCGAGGATGCCGAGTTCTACTTCTCCGGGATCCACGGCATGGTGGAACGGGAGCTCGGACGCCTCCGGAGCGCCCTCGAAGATCGGCTTCTGGATCCCAGCCGCCGCCTCCCCCTGCCCGAGCGCGACTTCGTCTGTGAGCTCACGGCGGATCTCAAGGGGAAGTACGCCAGTGCCCTGATGGGAGCGACGGCGAGCCTCGTCGCCGAAGGCCGCTGGTCCGGTGTGGCGGTCGAGCCGATTCTCTTTCCGGAGAAGAAGGAGGAGTTCCGACGGAACGAGGAGCTCGTTTCCACCCTGGAGGAGGTCCTGGACGCCATCGAAGCCCTGCCGGAAGAGGTCGGCTTCGAGGATCTCCACCGGCGGTGGAGCGAGGAGCAGCGGGTAGACCAGTACGCCCTCACCGACCTCGCCACCTTCCGGGGCCTCTTGGGCCGGCTCCTCCGTCAGGACAATCGCCGGGCTCTCTACTCCGGGGATTACCATCAGATTCGGCGGCGGGAGAATCGGCTCTCCCGGAGGGTCAACGAGCTCGAATCCACGCATCAGAAGACCTGGTACCCGGAGGACGGGGACGACAGCGAGCCGTACCGGCGACTGACCCGACGTCTCCTGGAGATCGCGGCGATCCTCGACGTGGAGGTCCTGGAGAGGCTGATCGGTGAGTCCGCCGTGCAGAAGATCCGGGGCGCGGTCACCGCGGAGAGGGCGAAGCTGGACGAGACCTACACCGGTCTGGAGCCCCCGGGAGGCGACGATCGGCACCGAAAGCGCCTCCCGGAGGAGCACCGAAGCCTCGTCCCCCTCCTCTACGAGGACGACCTGGTGAGCTTTCTCCGGCTCCTCCTGGGAAATGTGCGCAAACGGGCCTCGCTCCGTCCGCCGCCGGAGGCGACCCCATCTCCGGAGGAGGTTCCCGCTTCGACGCCGGAGGTCTCCCCGCCGGATGACGAGCTGGCGGAGATCGGGGCCGTAGTGAGCCCGGAGCCGAAGGAGGTGATGGAAGAGGAGCCGGCCACGACCCAGAGCACGGCGACTCCCCGGGAGGTGCTTCCCCCGGCGGAGGAGCAGCGGGAAGCGATGGAAGAGCTTCGAGAGACCCTGGAGCGCCTCCGGGCGCCGGCGAATCCGAAGCGTCGCCCGGTGGAGATGTTGCAGCGCCTGTTGGAGAAGCATTCCCGGGTCCCACCGTCCATGCTCCAGGCCTGCGAGCCGTACTTCCACGAGCTTCTCAACGAGCTCGTCCCCCAGCTCGAGAACGCCGTACGCTTCGGTGCCGTTCCGGAGGATGCCCGACAGCGTCTGGTCCAGTACTGTCTGTCCCTATCGGCGACGAGTGTGACGCCGGAGCAGATGGAACAGGAAGTCCCCCGGACCCTGAAGAGGATCGAGCGATTGCTCGGAGCTCTGAGCTCGGCGACCGCGGCCGCTCTCCGGTGAGCGCTTTCGACTCGTTGCCGCCTTCGAGGGAGCGATCCGGTGGCGGCCTCGATCGACAGCGGATCCTCCGGAATGCCTCGAAGGTGGATCGAGGGGTCTGGGCTAAGATCGGATCGAGGATTCCCGTCCGAGACGATCGCAACCGAGAGAGCCCGTGAGCGAAGAAGAGCGTCACGATCCGTCCCGTGAGGAACGCCGCAGCCATCACCGGTTCCCGGTGGAGGGACTCTCCGGCGTCCTGGCCCTTTCCCTGGAGGCCGAGGTCCTGGATCTCAGCCTGGCCGGAATGGCGGTGGAGGTCCCCGTGCCCCTGACCGTGGGGAAGCGGTTCGCGGTTCGGATCGGAGCCGGCGAGGATCAGCTCGACCTGATCGGCACGGTGCGCTGGTCGGAGCGATCGGATGTCGAGGGGGCCACCTCCCGGGAGGCGCAAGAGGTCCAGCCTCGGTATCGAGCGGGATTCGCCTTCCACGACATCCTCACGGAGCGGGCCGCGGGTCTGATGGAGTTCATGGAGCGGAACGTCGTCCTGGCCCTGGATCGGCAGCTCTTCGGCCGGCTCGAGCTCGACGGGGAGACCCGGGCCAACCTGGAAGGGGATTTCGAGCTCCGCTTGATCCGGCTGGGCCTGGAGTCGGCGGTGGGGGAGACGCCCCATCCGCCGGAGACGGGGAGGCCCTGCGAGCTGGAGTTGAATCTGAGAGGTCGTCAGTTCGTGACGCCCGGTCGGGTGGAGTCCGTCCGAGCCGATGATGGCGATGGCCCCGGGTACCGGGTGGAAATCGAATTCGAGGAGACTCCGGAGGATCAGGAGGAGACCCTCCGCTCGTTCATCCGGTCCCGGATCTCCTGACCCGAAACCTCCCCCGGCCCTTTTCCGGCCCTTTTCCGGAGCCCTTCGATCGGTAGCGGCGGAACTCCTCCGGTCGAGATGTCACTCCCCGGTCTCGAACCGGAAGCGGGAGGTCCCGGCCCGGATCAGGTCCCCCGGGACGAGCTCGCTGGAGCGGATCCGGCGGTCCCCGAGGAATGTCCCGGAGGAGCTGCCCAGGTCCCGGAGGACGAGGTCGTCTTCGACCCGGACGATCTCGAAATGGGGACTGTCCAGGGAGGGATCCGCCACCTGCGCGTCCCCCTCTTCCCGGCCCACCACGGTGGTTGCGTCCCGAAGGAGGATGAAGCGGGGCGGCTCGGAGTCCAGGAGTCTGAGTCGGGCCTCCGTGGGGGAGAAGTCCGGCGGCCCGCCGTCCTCGGCCAGAAGCCTGGGTTGAAAGAGGGTGGTGACCTCTCCGGGCTCGGTCGCCCGGGTCCGGTAGCCTTCCGGATCCGCGGCTCCCACCTCCTCCTGGGCACAGTACGGACAGTGGGGAGGATCGAACGCGGCGCCGCATCGGGGACAGATCTTCTTCATCCGGGCTGCCAGAATCCTCTCAGATCAGGATCCAGATCACCACCACGGCCAGGATCGCCAGCCCCAGAAACAGCGCCCGGATCCGGCGGCGCTTCCGGGATCTCCGACCTCGAGGTCCGCTCCGGGTGCCCCGGCGTCGCTGGTGTCCACTCTCCGGGGGGCCCTCCTCGTCCCAGGCCGTCATGTACATCCGGGCCGTGATCGGCTCCGGGACGTCGTCGGCCGGGACTGCCGGCTTCGGTCGGGAACGAGGAGAGCTCTGGGACTCCGGCGGCGGTTCGGCGGAAACCGGAGTGGAGGCGGGATGCGGCGTCCCGGCCCGGTCGACGACTTCGAGGGCCTTCGCCATCTCCCCGGCCGACTGGAACCGATCCTCCGGATCCTTCGCCACCGCCCGGAGGACCAGATCGCTGACGCCGGAGGGCAGGTCCTCCCGAAAGAGCTCCGGGGGTCGGGGATCCACCTCCAGGATCTTGTAGGTCACGCTGGCCAGGGTTTCCCCGGTGAAGGGCGGCCGGCCGGTGAGACACTCGTACAGGACGATCCCCAGGGAGAAGAGGTCGGTCCGATGGTCCGCCTTCTCGCCCCGAACCTGCTCCGGGGACATGTAGAACGGGGTCCCCAGGGTCCGACTCTCCCGGGTCAGGGTGGAGGAGACCACCCGGGCGATGCCGAAGTCCGAGATCTTGATCTTCCCCTCCCTGGAGACGAGGAGATTGGCGGGCTTGATGTCCCGGTGGACGATGCCGTGGTCGTGGGCGAAGGCCAGGGCTTCGGCCACCCGGCGTGCCAGACCCAGGGAGACCGGTACCGGCAGAGGACCCTCCTTGCGGAGGATCTGGCGGAGGGGGCTCCCGTCCACCCACTCCATGGCGATGTAGGGAGCCCCGGAGGCGGGATCCGTGTCGGCGTCCAGGACCATGACGATGCCCGGATGCTGGAGGCCTCCCGCAGCCCGCGCCTCTCGGAGGAACCGTCGTCGGAGCTCCTCTTCCTCCTCCTCGTCCACGAGCTGACGGGGTGCCAGGACCTTCAGTGCGATCTTGCGATCGATGTTCGGGTCCCGGGCCAGGTAGACGCGCCCCATCGCTCCCCGGCCCAGCTCCGACAGGATCTCGTAACGGTGGATCCGCTCTGGATGGGGGCCGGAGGTCGACATCGAGAGAATCGGAGAACGACCGTCAGTCCTTCGTCTCGGTCTGCCGCCGGTGGCGCCAGCGACCGAGGATCCGGTTGAGGATGTTGTTCCGGGACAGGAACTTGATCACGGGCTTCCGTCGGGTCCCCAACCGATCGGCCAGGCGTTGCAGCCGGGTGTGGTCGGGATCGATGGCCAGGCCCTTCTGGACGGCGGCCACCGCCTGCCGCCGGTCGGAGTCCAGCATGGAGACCAGGGCGAGATTGAGATAGGCCTCCGGCTGGAAGAAGGCCCGGGCCGCCGCCTTCTCGCACATCCGCTTCCCCTCCCGGATCTTCTTCTCGTACTGGGCGATCCCCAGGCCGAAGTAGGAGTAGAACAGGGGCGGAGGAGATCCCACCAGGAGCCCCTTCTCCTCGGCCCGGACGACCCGGCGGAGACGGGGTAGACCCTCTTCCCAGTTTCCGCTCCGACAGAGGGTGATCCCCTCTTCCGCCTCGGCTTGAAAGTCGGCCCTGTCCTCTCCGGTCATCGCTCTCCTCCACTCCGGGCCCGCCGCAGAAGGTCGGCCACCTCCCAGTGCTCGTTGGATTCGGCCTCCTCCAGTGCCTCCTCGCCGGCGTCGTCCCGGACGTCGAGACCAGCCCTGATGAGCCACGCCACGGCGTTTCGATCTCCTTCCTCGGCGGCCGTGACCAGGAGGTCCTCCGCCTCGTCCTCGAACTCTGCCAGGGGGGCTCCGGCGACCTCCACGAGATACCGCGCCACCTCCCAGTACTCCTCGTCCAGGGCCTCCTCCAGTGCCTCCTCCCGGTCCCCGATCCGTCGCTCCCACAGGAAGCGGACGAGGGCGAGACGGCCGTCTCCCGCCGCGTCCTCCAGGATCCCCCCCGGGGGCTCGACTCCCGCCGACAGGAGCGCGTCGGCGACCCGGAGCTTTCCCCGGTCCAGGGCTTCTTCCAGGAGATCTTCCATCACCCCGGACCGGGCGCCGGGACCGGCGAGCAGAAGGAGCCGGACGGCCACCGGATCGTCCCGGGCCATCGCCGTCCGAAAGCTCTCCCGGTTGACCGGGATCCCCCGCTCGGCGAGGAAGCTGCGGGCCTCCTCCCGGGTCCGGATCTTCGCCGGATCGACCCGCCGGGGGCGGGGCGCGGGCTCGGTCTCCCGGAGGACCGGTTCGGGGGTCTCGGCCTCCGCGGGGGCGCGTCTCGTCTCCCGACTCCCGGCGTCCGGCTGCCGGGGGGGGACCGCGGTCGTCTCCGGCTCTCCGGTGGAGGGGCTCGGCTCCCCGGTGTCGGAGATCCTGTCGGTCTCGGCGGCGCTTCGTCCCTCCCAGTATCCTCGCCGCCGGCGGGCGTAGGCTCGGATCTCGTCGTCCTCCCGGGTCTCCGTCAGATCCTGCTCGTACGCGTCGAGGAATCGGCGCCAGGCCTCCGCCTTCTCCGCCGGGGAGCGGTTCCCGGTCTCCACAGACCGGACCGCCTTCTGGGCGGCGCGCATCTCTGCGAGGCGGCTCTCCCCGTCGATCCCGGCCCCCGGATCCGGCGCCTCGATTCCCGCCGTCGCCTCCCCCTCGAGGATGGGGGCAGGGACC
>JAWVZJ010000057.1:0-10195 GCA_033722255.1 Thermoanaerobaculia bacterium
GGCCTCCTCGTCCAGGAGCTCCACCCCGAGCTCCCGGCCCCGCTCGAGCTTGGATCCGGCTCCCTCCCCGGCGACGACGAAGTCGGTCTCGCCGGAGACCGAGCTGGTGGCCCGGGCTCCGGCCGCCTCCACCAGCTCCCGGGCCTCCCGGCGGGTCCAGCGCTCCAGGCTCCCGGTGAACACGAAGGTGAGCCCCTCCAGGGGACTCTCCTCCCGCCCCCCGGGGCCGGTCTCGATCAGCTCCACCCGGTCGTCCAGGAGGTCGTCGAGGATGCGGCGGTTCTCCTCTGCGTCGAAGAAGTCCCGGATCGCCTCGGCCATCCGCGGACCTACTCCCGAAACCTCCTGAAGGGCCTCCTCGTCAGCCTCCCGGAGGGTCTCCAGGGAACCGAAATGCCGGGCCAGATCCCGGGCCACCGTGACACCGACCTCCGGGATCCCGAGGCCGTAGAGGAATCGGGGGAGCTCCACCCGGGAGGAGCGCTCAATGGCGGTGACGAGGTTCTCCGCCGACTTCCGGGCGAACCCTTCCAGGGGTTCCAGGTCTTCCATGGAGAGATCGAAGAGGTCGGCGGGCTCCTCCACGAGCCCCTCGGAAACCAGCAGCCGGGCCGTCTCCTCTCCCAGGCCCTCGATGTCCAGGGCGTCCCGGGAGCCCAGATGCTGGAGACGGCCGGCCTTCTGGGCCGGACAGCCGAAGCCGTTCGGGCAGAGGGTGAAGGGTCCGCGCTCGACGAGCTCGGTTCCGCAGGAGGGGCACTCTCCGGGCATCCGGAACCGCTCGCTCCGATCCTCGTCGGACTCCAGCCGCTCTACCACCTGGGGGATCACGTCCCCGGCCCGCTGGATCCGGACCCGGTCCCCCTCCCGGATGTCCTTGCGCTCCACCTCCTCCCGGTTGTGGAGGGTGGCGCGGGCCACGGTGACGCCCCCGATCTCCACGGGGCGGAGCATGGCCACGGGGGTCACGACGCCGGTGCGGCCCACGCTGGGGACGATCTTGAGGACCCGGGTGACCTCCTTCCGTGGAGGATACTTGTAGGCGAAGGCCCATCGGGGATGACGGGAGGTCGCTCCCGCCCGTCGCCGATCCTCCAGGTCGTCGAGCTTGGCCACGACGCCGTCGATCTCGTAGGGAAGGTCGTCCCTCCGCTCGCCGAGCTCGGCGTGATAGTGAAGGATCTCGTCGATGCTATCGGCCGTGGTCACCAGCTCGTTGATCTTCAGCCCCCAGTCCCGGAGGGCTTCGAGGACCTCCTCCTGGGTGGTCAGCTCCTCGCTCCGGACCTCCAGAATGTCGTAGAAGTAGATGTCCAGAGGGCGGGAAGCGGTGATCCGGGGATCGAGCTGTCGCAGGGAGCCGGCCGCGGCGTTCCGGGGGTTGGCGAAGGGTTCCTTCCCCTCCTCCATGAGGCGCTCGTTGAGCTGTTCGAACTCCTGGACGGGCAGGACCACCTCCCCCCGGACCGAGAGGAACGGCGGCGGATCCCGGTCGTCGGTCCGAAGTCTCAGGGGCACGGCGGCGATGGTCTTGACGTTCTCGGTCACTCCTTCGCCCCGGCGGCCATCCCCCCGGGTCGCCGCCCGATCGAGGACGCCGTCTTCGTAGACGATCTCCAGGGACAGACCGTCGAGCTTGGGTTCCAGGACGTACCGGACCTCCCGGTCCAGGAGCTCCCGGAGGCGCTCGTCGAAGCGCTCCAGTCCCTCCGGCTCCTTGTCCGAGGCGAGGGAGAGCATGGGAGCGGCATGCTCGACGGTGGGGAACTCGTCCAGGGGCTCCCCGCCGACCCGTTGGGTGGGAGAGTCCTCCCGCACCAGCTCCGGATACTCCTCCTCCAGCTCTTCCAGCTCCCGGAAGAGCTCGTCGTAGCGCTCGTCGGAGATCTCGGGTCGATTCTCGACGTAGTAGAGGTAGTCGTGGTGTCGGATCTCGTCCCTGAGCTCTTCGATGCGCTTCCTGGCCTCCTCTTCGGTCACCTCTTGTCCCCCCGTCGCCGGTTCGACGAATTTACCGGCCCTGGGCCAGGGCTCAGAGGAGCTCCCCCGCCAGGCTGGCCAGGCGGGAGCGCTCGCCCCTCTCCAGGTTCACGTGGGCGTGGATCGGATGGCCCCGGAGGCGGTCGATCAGGTAGGAGAGACCGTTGCTCTTGGTGTCCAGGTAGGGAGTGTCGATCTGGAAGACGTCGCCGGTGAGGACCACCTTGGTGCCCTCTCCCGCCCGGGTGATGATCGTCTTGACCTCGTGGGGGGTGAGATTCTGGGCCTCGTCGACGATGAACAGGACCCGGGTGAAGCTCCTCCCGCGGATGTAGGCCAGGGGGACGACCTGGAGCTTCTCCTGTTCCACCATGTCGTCGATCCGCCGGTACTCCTTGGCCCGGGAGTCGAACTGGCTCTTGATGAAGGCCAGGTTGTCCCACAGGGGTTGCATGTAGGGGTTGATCTTGGAGTGCACGTCCCCCGGGAGATAGCCGAGATCCTTGTTGGCCAGGGGAACGATCGGGCGTCCCAGGTAGATCTGACGATAGCTCCGCCGACGCTCGAGGGCACCGGCCAGGGCCAGGAGGGTCTTTCCGGTGCCGGCGGCTCCGGTGAGGGTGACGACCCGGACGGCGGGATTCAGGATGGCGTGGAGGGCGAAGATCTGCTCCGCGTTCCGGGGGGAGATTCCGTAGGCCCGGCTCTCGTGGATCCGCTCCACGAGCTCCGTCTCCGGGTCGAAGTGCCCCAGGGCCGAGCTCTGGCCCGCCCGGAGGATGTAGAAGTGATTGGCCGAAGGATTTTCGATGCCCGCTTCCTCCGGGGAGAGAGCCCCCTGGGAATAGAGCCGGTCGATGGCTGTCTCGTCCGGTGCCTCCACCGTGGAATGGCCCCTGTGGAGCCGGTTCATGTCCCGGATCTTGATCGTCTCGTAATCCTCTGCCACGAGCTGCAAGGCCCGGGCCTTGAGACGGAGGTTGATGTCCTTGGAGACGAGGACGACGTTCCGGTCCGGCTCCTCGGCCGAGACCTTCAGGGTCGCGTTCAGGATCCTGTGGTCGTTCTTGTGGCGCCCGAAGACCTCGGCCGCGTCGACTCCCGGCGTTTCGCGATCCGCCAAGACCCGGACGCGGCCGCTCCCGTTGCCGTTGAGGGGGATCCATTCCCGGAGGAGGTTTCCACCGGAGAGATCGTCGAGCTGGCGGATGAACTCCCGGGCCTGGAGATTCATCACGGAAGATCCCTTCTTGAACTGGTCGAGCTCCTCGAGCACGGTCAGGGGAACGGCCACGTCGTGCTCTTCGAAGTTCTTCAGGGCCTGTCCGTCGTAGAGTACGACCGAGGTGTCGAGGACGAAGACTTTGGGGCGGACCGAGTCCCCGGGGACCGGGTCGCCTCGCCGGTCATTCTCCTCGCTTCGCTTCGGTGTCGAGCCCCCGACCGACGGTTCACTCATGGGTCCTCCTGGGGGATCGAAGACCGGTGACTCGAGGAGCCACCCGGGTGGGCCGAACGTCCGAGCATGGGGTGGGGGCATTGTGCCACGAACGTCGGGGGTCGACAACGGGGGATGTTCGGCTCTCGGACCCGAAGGTTCGGGCGCGGGTCCTCGGGCCGCTAGCCAAGCTAGGGAAAGATCCCGAGGTCCCGGTAGCAGAGGGCGATCTTGTCGATGGCGTTCACGAAGGCCGCGGTCCGGAGGCCGATCTCGCGGTCGTGTCGATCGCGGATCCGGCGGAGCTCTCCGTAGGCCTGGGCCATCGTGTCCTCCAGACCGGAGTTCACGAGGTCCTCCTCCCCGGCTCCCCGGGTGAAGAAGAACCGCTCCCGCTCCGAGAAGCTGGTTCCGGTCGCTGCTTCCACGGCGTCGAGGAGTCGCATGTAGGCGCTTTCCTCGAAACGCTTCTCCATCCGGCCGAACCGCACGTGGGAGAGGTTCTTGAGCCACTCGAAGTACGAGACCGTGACACCGCCGGCGTTGAGGTAGACATCGGGGATGATCCAGACGCCCCTCTGCAGAAGGGCGTCGCTTGCCCGGGACGTGAGGGGTCCGTTGGCGGCCTCGGCGACGATCTTCGCCTGGATCCGATCGACGTTCTCCGAGGTGATGACCCCCTCCAGAGCTGCCGGTACCAGGATGTCGCAGGGCAGCTCCAGGACCTTCGCCGTGTCCGGGATCTTCTCCGGTGTTTCCACCTCCAGGATCGATCCCTTGTCCCGACGCTGTTCCACGACCCGGTCGATATCGAGGCCGTCCGGATCGTGGATCGCTCCTTCGAACTCGGACAGACCGACGAGGATCGCCCCCTCGTCCTGGAGGAAGCGGCCGCTGTGGTACCCGACGTTGCCCAGGCCCTGGATCACGACTCGCTTTCCGTCGAGTCCCGGGCTCAGGCCCAGAGGCTTCATGTCCTCCGCCACCGAGCAGGCCTCGCGGATGCCGAAGGCCACTCCCCTGCCGGTCGCCTCGGTCCGGCCCCGGATCCCCCCTTGGCCCACCGGCTTTCCGGTGACGCAGGCGAGGCTGTTCAGCTCTCCCCCCGCCAGGGCCTCGTAGGTGTCGGCGATCCAGGCCATCTCCCGGGAGCCGGTCCCGAAGTCCGGGGCTGGCACGTCGATTCCCGGGCCGATGAACCTCTTCCGAACGAGCTCGAAGGTGAAGCGGCGGGTGATCCGCTCGATCTCCTCCTCCGAGTAGAGATGACGGGCGATCCGGACTCCTCCCTTCGCTCCTCCGAAGGGGACGTCGACCAGGGCGCACTTGTAGGTCATCAGAGCGGCCAGGGCCATGATCTCGTCCTCGTCGACGGTGAGGCTGTAACGAAGCCCCCCCTTCGTCGGGGTCTTGTGCTGACTGTGCTCCGCCCGCCAGGCGTCGATCACCTCGATCGATCCGTCGTCCCGGACGAGGGGGAAGGAGACCCGATAGACGCTGTTGCAGGCCTGGATCTGGCGGAGGAGCTGCGGATCGTGATCCGTGAGCTCCGCCGCCCGATCGAATTCCCGATTGACCTGCTGGAAGAACTGGAAATCGGTTCGGGGCATGAGCGAACGAGCCTGCGGGTATCCTCGAGTGTTACCATTGTCGACGACCCGAGGCAAGCCGCGGAGAGACGAGACCCCTTGAGCCAGCGGTATCGAGACCTGGATGACCCGGAAACCCTGCGGCTCTTTCTGAGTCGCGTTCCGGCGGGTCTCTACATCACCTCGGAGGAGGGAGAGATCTTGGACGTCAACCAGGGCTTCCTCGACCTTCTGAAGCTGGAGTCCAAGGACGAGCTCGAGCAGCTCTCGGCGGAGGACGTCCTGGTCGACCCCGAACGACGGGAACGAGAGCTGGAGCTCCTGGCCGACGCGGGAGTGGTGCGGGAGTTCGAGCTCCAGCTCCGACTCGTGGACGGTACGGAGCGAACGGTGCTGGACACCTGCTACCGGGTCCGGGATCCTTCCACCGGAGAGATCCTCTTCCACGGGATCCTCGTGGACATCACCGAGCACAAGCGCCTCGAGGAGCGCCTCCGGGAGCTCTCGATCCGGGATCCCCTCACGGGTTGCTTCAACCGGCGCCGGCTCCACTCCGAGGCCCGGAAGCTGGAAGAGCAGGCCGGGACCTGGGGCACGGTCGTCATCGACGTGGACAACTTCAAGGAGTATAACGACCGCTACGGCCACGAGGAGGGCGATGCCGTCCTCCAGAGGGTGAGCCGGTTCCTGTTCCGGTTGACCCGCTCCGAGGATGCCGTGTTCCGTCTCGGCGGAGACGAGTTCCTCGTCCTTTTGACGGGAGACGCCGCCGAAGCCACGGAGGAGGTGGCACGCCAGATCCGGACCGGGAAACGGGAGCCGGCTCCGGTTCCGGTGTCTCTGGGCTGGGCGGTGCGGAAGGGCGAGGAAGGGGTCGAGAGCACCATCTCCCGGGCCGATCAGCAGCTCTTGGCGGTCCGGCAGCGAGAGCGCGCCGGGACCCGGCGCAGCGAGTGACCCGAGCGTGCTGGCCTACGACCCCTCGGAGCAGAACCCCGTGCTGGCCGCGTTCCTCCGGGACCAGGTGCCCGAGGAGCTCCGCCCTCCGATGGCTGTGCACGGGAAGGACTTCATGCTCCGCTTCTTCCTGGGACAGAGGGCCGATCATCGGGAAGCGGCCCTCGTCGACTATTTCCAGTCGGGCTGGAGCCTGGCCCGGGCCGTCCGGGCGGTGGGTCTCTGGTGGTTCGGCTCCGGGGAAGATCTCGAAGTCCTGGATTTCGGGGCCGGCTTCGGGCGGGGAACCCGGTATCTGACGCGCCTGGTGTCCCCGGATCGAATCTGCGCGATGGACCTCTTCCCGGAGATGGAGGAGTTTCAGGAGGAGATCTTCGGCGTCCGAGCCTCGATCTCCTCCCATCGGCCGGAGGAGCTGGATCTCCAGAAGCGCTTCGATCTTGTCCTGGTGTCGTCTCTCTTCAGCCACCTTCCCCCGGATCTGTTCGGGAGGTGGCTCGCTCGCCTGTGGCAGACGGTCGCCGACGACGGGTTGCTCCTCCTCTCCGTCCACGGGGCCGAGACCCGACCTCCGGGCCGGGGAATGCCGAAAGAGGGGATCCTTTTCGAGTCGGACTCGGAGATCCCGGAGCTCGACGGGGGAGCCTACGGCTCGACCTGGGTCGAGGAGGACTACCTGGGAAGCCTCCTGGAGGCCCTGGGCCTCCGGTATCATCGCTTTCCCCGGGGGCTGTGGGCGCTCCAGGATCTCTACGCCGTCGGCGAACGGATTCCCGAGGGGCCGCCTCCCCGGGTCGGCCAGCCGGCGGCCCACCTCGATCTCCTCCCGAGACATCCGTCTCCCCGTCGCCTCGAGCTCACGGGGTGGGCGGTGGACTTCTGGGACCGGGAGCTCGAGATCCGACTCCTCGTGGGTGGGGAGCCGGCGGGACGGACCACGCCCCACCTCGAGCGGCCGGAGGCCGCCGGTCTGCTGCGGCGACCCGGCCGAGGGCAGGTCGGCTTCTGGCTCCCGGTGGAGCGGGACCGCCCTTTCGACCCCAGGGAGATCTGCCTGGTCAAGGCGGTGCCGGTGGACGGCGACGGGGAGTACGTCCTCGCCTGCGACACGCTCCAGGGCCTGAGGGCGTATGCCCGTCAGCTCGAGCTCGCCCGGGAGCTCGAGATCGCCCGGACCGGGTATCGAGATCTGAAGGACCGGCTGGAGTGGATCGAGGCGACCCGGCTCTGGCGGGCGGGCCAGGTCTGGTGGCGGTGGAAGGGACGTCTGACCGGCGGCTGAGGATCCTCCCCTGCGGTTCCGCTTTCGGAGAGGAGCGCTCCCTCGACGAGCACCGATGGGGAATCGAAGGGCGCAGAGACCGCACCGGAGAGGAGGTTCCGCGCCGGACCGCTCAGGTCGGTTCGTCCGCCCGGACCGCTCCGCTTGGCGCGCTCTCCGGCCTTCGGTAGAGTAGTCGAGCCCGCACTGGCTCGACCGATCGTCGAGAGCGACCGTCGGTCGACGGTCCCCGGTCCAGTCGATCGATCCCCCGTCGAGGAATCCGCAGGAGGAGAGAGCGTTGAACATCGAAGGAAAGAAGGTCCTCGTCCTCGGTGGTCCGGGTCTCGTGGGGATGGCCATGTGTCGCGAGCTCCTGGAGAGGGGACCGCGGGAGCTACAGATCCACAGCCTCCAGGAGCAGGAGTCGGCCCAGGCTCGGGACGAGCTCGCTCCGGAGGCGGGGAAGACGAGGCTGACCGTGTCCCACGGCGACGTGTTCGGGCTGGCGGAGCTGGGAAGCCGGGCGGAGCAGATCGGAGCCCAGATCGGAGTCCTGACCGACGAGGATCTCTCCCGGTTCCTCCTCTACCGTCTCCTCACCGAGGGACGTCCGGAGGTCGTCATCGACTGCGTGAACACGGCGACGGCAATCGCCTATCGGGACACCTTCCGGGCCGCCGATCGGGTCTTCCAGGAGCTCGCCGGGGAAGGGCTTTCGGACGAGGCGGCGCATGGGCTCCTGGAGTCCCTCTACGTGCCCCGGCTCATCCGGCACATCCAGGTCCTCTACCGGGGCATGATGGACGGAGGCACGAAGGTCTACACGAAGGTCGGGACCTCCGGCACCGGGGGCATGGGGCTGAACATCCCCTATACGCATTCCGAAGAGCGGCCGAGCCGGGTGCTCCTCTCGAAGAGCGCCCTGGCCGGGGCCCATTCTATGTTGCTGTTCCTGATGGCCCGGACCCCGGGGGCTCCGATCACGAAGGAGATCAAGCCGGCGGCGGCCATCGCCTGGAAGAAGATCGCCTACGGGCCGATCGCTCGCAAGGGGGAGCCGATCAACCTGGTGGAGGCTCATCCCCGGTCCCTCGGAGAGACCTTCTCCACCGTGGCTCCCGACGCCGCCCGGGAGCGGGAGGAGCAGCTGGAGACGGTCTACATCGACACCGGTGAGAACGGGATCTTCTCCCTGGAGGAGTTCGCCCTGCTGACCACGGCGGAGCAGATGGAGTTCGTCACTCCGGAGGAGATCGCCCAGTACATGATCTTCGAGATCGAGGGAGGCAACACCGGCCACGACGTGATGAACGCCCTGGACAACGCGGTCCTCGGACCCACCTACCGGGCGGGATTGCTCCGGCACTGGGCCCTGGAGTACATGACGGAGCTCGAGAGGGACCACCACACCCACAGCGTGGCCTTCGAGATGCTGGGTCCCCCGCGAAACTCGAAGCTCCTCTTCGAGGCCCACCTGTTGCGACTGGCCTTCGGCACCATGACCGAGGTCCGTCAGTCGGAGCCGGAGGAGGTCCGGGACGAGCTGGATCGGCTGGTCCGGGAGGAGCCCGAGGTGGCCAACGAGGTGGTGGCGGTGGGGATCCCGATCCTCCTGGACTCCGGGGAGATCATCCGGGGGCCGGAGGTGATCGTCCCCGAGGAAGCCGAGAACGAGCCGATCACCCCCGAGCTCCTCGAGGCCTGGATCCACGACGGCTGGGTCGATCTCCGACTCGCCAACTGTGCCCGCTGGGTGGAGCGCTTCCGGAAGATCCACCGGGAGACAGAGGCGATCCCCGAGAGCGACACGTCGTCCCGACACCTGCGGAACCGCCGTTTCTGGCACGAGAACCGGGGGATCCAGCCCGGGAAGATCGTGGGCTGGATCCTCTCCGAAGAGGAGCAGGGCTGGCGGATCAAACGCTAGCCGGGAGTTTGCCCATGTCGATGAGAAGGATCGCCGTTTCCGTCCTCCTCCTGGCCTTCGTCCTCGGTACGGCCTCGGCCGGCGCCGAGGTGGAGGCCCTTCCCCGGGCCGTGGCGGAGCACGCCCCCGAGGCCGTGGAATGGCGGCACCATCTCCACCGGAACCCGGAGCTCTCCAACCGGGAGGAGGAGACGGCGGCCTTCGTGGCGGAGCGGCTCCGGGAGCTGGGGCTCGCGGTCCGGACGGGTATCGCCCACACGGGCGTCCTGGGCGTCCTCCGGGGCGGGCGCCCGGGTCCCACGGTGGCGGTCCGGGCCGACATGGACGCCCTCCCCGTCACCGAGCGCTCGGGACTTCCCTTCGCCTCCACCGAGACCACGACCTTCCAGGGACAGGAGGTGGGGGTGGCCCACGCCTGCGGCCACGACGTCCACACCGCCGTCGCCCTGGGCGTGGCCGCGGTGCTGGTCGATCGGCGGGCCGAGCTTCCCGGGACGGTCCTCTTCGTCTTTCAGCCGGCGGAGGAGGGAGCCCCGGCGGGAGAAGAGGGGGGTGCCGAGCTCATGCTGGCGGACGGCGTATTCTCCGAGCACGACCCCGAGGCGATCTTCGCCCTCCACTCCTGGCCCGACCGGGAGGTGGGCCAGGTGGAGGCCGCCGCCGGTCCCACCTTCGCCGCCGTGGACAAGTTTCGAGCAACCCTGGAGGGGGAGCAGGCCCACGGCGCCTACCCCCACCAGGGGATCGATCCCGTGGTGATGGCTTCCCAGGCGGTCATGGCTCTCCAGACGATCCGTTCCCGAAACCTGGATCCCCGGGCCGCCAGCGTGGTCACAGTGGGGATCATCCGGGGAGGGGAGCGGTTCAACATCATTCCCGAGGAGGTCCGCCTCGAGGGAACGGTGAGGACCTACCGTCCGGAGGTCCAGGACGAGATCCAGGCCCGGATGGACGAGGTCCTGGCCGGGATCGCCGCATCCGCCGGGGGGAGTCACACCCTGGACTACGAGAGGATCACCCCGGCCACGGTGAACGATCCC
>JAWVZJ010000058.1:0-10050 GCA_033722255.1 Thermoanaerobaculia bacterium
AGGAGGAGGAGGAGGAGGAGTCGAGGCGAGAATCGGAGACCGTCCGGAAGATCGCCCGGAAGCTCGAGGCCCTCCCCCGGAGTCGAGCCCGGTTCGTGGCCAGCTTCGCCTATGTGCTGGGCAGGGTCGCCTACGCGGATCACGACGTGAGCGACGAGGAGACCCGGGCCATGGAGGAGCTGGTCCGGGAGGAGGTGGAGCTCCCCCCGGACCAGGCGACCCTCGTCGTCGAGATCGCCAAGACCCAGAACCGGCTCTTCGGAGGCACCGAGAACTTCCTGGTGACCCGGGAATTCCGGGAGGTGGCCACGGACGAAGAGCGCCGGGCCCTCCTGGAGGCCCTCTTCGCCGTCTCCGCCGCCGACGACATCATCACGGGAATCGAGGAGGCCAGCATCCGTCAGATCGCCAGCGAGCTCGGCTTCCGTCGCTCGGAGTTCGTGGAGGCCCGGTCCCGGTGGTCCGAGAAGCGCTCGGTGATGAAGTCCCTCCGGTCGGAAGAAGAGTAGCCACCTACGCGCCTTCCTTCGCTCGGAACGCTCCTCAGAAAGAAGATCCCTCGGGATGGGGAGTCGCAGTTGCGGCCTGGCCCGGGGCCGTCCCTTCGGGCACAGACATCTTGCGTGCGGATCGGCCATTCCGGTCCTCACCGAGGAGACTCTTCGACGAACGGCCTCTTCGGGCATAATGCCGCGCCATGGAATGGTTGACGAATCCGGAGATCTGGATCGCCCTGGTCACCCTGACGGTCCTCGAGGTGATCCTGGGTATCGACAACATCATCTTCATCTCGATCCTGGCCGGGAAACTCCCGGAGGAGCGACAGGCGAAAGCACGGCGCCTGGGGCTCGCCGCAGCCATGATCACCAGGATCCTCCTCCTGCTCTCCCTGGCCTGGATCATCCGCCTGACGGCGCCCCTTTTCACGGTCCTGGGAGAGGAGATCTCCGGCCGGGACCTGATCCTGATGGCCGGCGGGCTCTTCCTCCTGGCCAAGAGCACCTACGAGATCCACGACAAGCTCGAGGGGCAGCGGGGGCACGCCTCCCGGAAAGTGGCCGCCTCCTTCCGGGCCGTGATCGTCCAGATCATGCTCCTGGACGTGGTCTTCTCCCTGGACTCGGTGATCACCGCCGTGGGGATGGTGGATGAGGTCTGGGTGATGGTGGTGGCCGTGGTCGTCGCCATCGGGGTCATGATGCTGGCGGCGGAGCCGATCGCCCGCTTCGTCGAGAGCCATCCCACGATCAAGATCCTGGCCCTGAGCTTCCTGCTCCTGATCGGGATGTCCCTGGTGGCGGAGTCCCTGGACCGACACATCCCGAAGGGTTACATCTACTTCGCCATGGCCTTCTCGGTCTTCGTGGAGCTCCTCAATCTCCGGATGCGGCGCCGGGATCCCGTCGATCTCCATGAGCGGTACGCGGCGGAGTCGTGATCGCCGGTTCCCCCTCTGACGGAGCCGCCAGCGAGCTCTGACGTCCCATCCCTGAAAGGGTCATTTCATCCTTCCAGGGGCAAACCTCTCGGCCAACGATCACTCCGACGGCAGGATCTTGCCCAGCCAGGAGCGATTCCGGGCCACGAACCAGTAGCCCAGCTCCACGGCCCAGACCAGGGGCCGGCGGGAGAAGATCCGAGCCGTCCTCTCCCACCCGATCTCGGAGAGAACCAGGAGAGTGCCCCGACCCGCCTTCAGGATCTCGCCGTCCGGCCGGACGGCGTGGAGGGCCCGGGCGCACGCACGGCGGAGCTCGTCCGTCATCGGAGGCTCCGGGACCTCCTGGTAGGGAAAAAGGGTGAGCCGATCCTCCCGATCGTGTCGCCTGACCCAGGCGACGAATCGCGCTCAGAGGCCTCAGGCGCCGTCCCAGAGGACGAGGGTCCGGACCTCGCCCCGCTCGTTCCGGCCGGCCACGGTTTTCCAGGAGCCCGGGCGGGACTCCGGTCCGAATCTGGATCGGGAAGAGGAACCGGTGTCGCCGGCGGTCATGCCTCCACCCGATCCTTCAGGTCCGGCTCGCCGGCCTCCTCGGCGCAGTGGGCACCGCAGAAGATCGTCTCGTTGGCCTCGACCCCGTGCCCGATCACCTTGACCCCGCAGGCCGCGCATCGGGGGGCCAGGGCCTGGATCGCGCACTCGAAGCTGTCGAAGACGTGGGTCTCCCCCATCCTCGAGATCTCGAAAGTCTTGTCGTACTCGTTTCCGCAGACTTCACAGGTCGCCATGGTCGGGTACCTCCGTGGATTCGTTCGTTCGCTTCCACCGTCTTGTCTCGCAAGGCCGATGCCAGATCGGGTGATTCGAGACGACTCCGCTCTCGAACCTCCGATCTCCGGGCCTCGCCGCCTCCCGCCGGAGACGGTACCGTGTTCAGGATCTACAATGTCATTCCGTCCGATCGATTCATCGAGTCTCGCCCTGAGGACGGTGAAGACGGCCGGGTACCCGACGAACGACGGACAGGGGGGCCGCCTCGGCATCGCGGTCTGGCATCCCTCTTGCTCTTTTTCTCTCACGACTCATTCTCGAGGCTCGCGGCGCAACGCGAGCTCTCACCTCCTCATCCGGGGATCGATCATGCAACACACGACCTCGCGTCCACGCTCCTCGCGACCCTCCGTCCTCCTGGCGGCGACCGGAGCCCTTCTCGTCGGCGGCCTCCTCTTTCCGCTCCAGGCCCAGGAGCGGGGAGACGAGTGCGAGGCGATGGTCGAGGAGATCCGCCGGGAGGTTCGGGCGACGCGGAGGATGATCGGCACCGGCTCCCTGGACCCCGGGGTCTTGGAGGCCATGGCCACCGTTCCTCGACACGAGCTGGTGCCGAAGGCGGTCCGGGATCGGGCCTACCGGAATCGTCCCCTTCCCATCGGCCACGGCCAGACGATCTCCCAGCCCTACATCGTGGCCCTGATGACCGACCTCCTGGAACCGGAGCCTGGAGACGTGATGCTCGAGGTGGGAACCGGCTCCGGCTACCAGGCCGCGGTGCTGGCCGAGCTCGTGGACCGGGTGTACACGGTGGAGATCATCCCCGAGCTCGCCCGGCGAGCCCGCTCGGACCTGGAGCGGTTGGGGTACCGAGACATCGACGTGAAGACCGGCGACGGGTACCACGGATGGGAGGAGCACGCCCCCTACGACGGGATCGTGGTGGCCGCCGCCGCCAGCCACATCCCTCCCCCCCTGGTCCGGCAGTTGAAGCCCGGCGCCCGGATGGTGATCCCCGTGGGCGGCGCCTTCGCCACCCAGCACCTCACCCTGGTGGAAAAGACCGAGGAGGGGAAGGTCCGGACCCGCCAGCTCCTTCCGGTGCGCTTCGTGCCCCTGACCGGGGAGCACTGAACGCCCGACCCGTCGCGAGGTGAGACAGGCGAAGAGTGACGACGGAGGGGCCGGCCTCCTCCTGCTCTCGATCGGGCTCCTCTCGGGGACCAGCCTGGCCTTCGAGATCCTGGTCATGCGGCTGCTCTCGATCGTCCAGTGGCACCACTTCGCCTACATGGTGATCAGCCTCGCCCTGCTGGGATTCGGGGCCAGCGGTACCTTCCTCAGCCTCTTTCGCGACCACCTGCGGGAACGCTTCACCGCGGTTTATCTGGTGAACGCCGTCCTCTTCGGATCGACGCTGGTGGCCGTCTTCGCGGTGGCCCAGCGCCTTCCCTTCAATCCCCTCCAGCTCGTCTGGGAGCCCCGGCAGACTCTCTATCTGAGCACCCTCTATCTCCTGCTCACGATCCCCTTCTTCTGCGTCGCCAACGCCATCGGACTGGCCCTGGACCGATTCTCCGACCGGATCCACCGGATCTACCGGGCCGACCTTATCGGCGCCGGCCTCGGCGCCGTCCTGGTGATCGGCCTCCTCTTCCTCGTACCACCGGTGCTCTGCTTGAGGATCCTCTCCGGCCTGGGGCTGGTCGGAGCCGCCCTGGCCGCCTGGTCGCCGCACCTGGGCTCCCGGAAGCGTCTGGGTGGCATCCTCCTGACGGCCGGAGTCCTCCTGCCCTTCCTGATTCCCTCCGGATGGACCGAGCTCCGGATCTCCCAGTTCAAGGCCCTCCGCCAGGCCCTGAATCGACCGGAGGCGGAGATCGTGGCCCGGGAGTCCGGTCCCATGGGCCTCCTCACCGCCGTCCGGAGCCCGGAGATCCCCTTCCGCCAGGCTCCGGGGCTCAGCCTGGAGTTCCCCGGCACCCTTCCGGAACAGATCGGAGTCTTCACCGACGGGGGCTCCCTCTCGGTGATCAACCGTCACGATCCCGCCACTGAGCCGCCCCGGTTCCTGGACTACCTGACCTCCGCCCTTCCCTACCACCTCCTGGACCGGCCGTCGGTGCTGGTGGTGGGTCCGGGAGGCGGCACCGAGATTCTCTCCGCCCTGGCCCACGGCGGCCGCCGAATCGACGCCGTGGAGGCGAACCCCCAGATGGTGGAGCTCGTGGGCCACCGCTTCGACGAGTTTTCGGGCCGCCTCTACCGGCAGCCGGAGGTGGAGCTGCACGTGGCCGAGGCCCGGGGGTTCATGGCCCGGAGCGAGGGGAGCTGGGACCTGATCCAGATCGCCCTGATCGACTCCTTCGCCTCGGCCTCCTCCGGAGTCCACGCCTCCAGCGAGAACACCCTCTACACGGTGGAATCCCTGGCCGAGATGCTGGACCACCTGGAGCCGGGAGGGATCCTGGCCCTGACCCGGTGGGTGCACCTGCCCCTCCGGGACAACCTGAAGCTCTTCGCCACCGCCGTCGAGGCCCTCGAGGCGAGGGGAGAGGACCGACCGGAGCGGCGGCTGGCCTGGATCCGTACCTGGAACACGGCGACCCTCCTGGTGAAGGCCGAGCCCTTCGGGGCCGGAGAGCTGGAGACGATCCGGTCGTTCAGCCACGAACGCTCCTTCGATCTCGCCTATCTTCCCGGGATGAGGGAGGGGGAGGCCAACCGCTTCAACCTCCTGGAGGAACCCGCCTTCTTCCGGGGAGCGACCGCCCTCCTGGGGCCCGACTCCGCCTCGTTCCTGGAGCGCTACAAGTTTCACGTCGCCCCGGCCACGGACCAGAAGCCCTACTTCTCCCGCTTCTTCAAGTGGAAGACCCTCCCGGAGCTCCTCCGCCTCCGGGGTCGCGGCGGCACCCCCCTCATCCAGTGGAGCTACCTCGTAGTGGTGGCCACCGCCGTCCAGGCCGCCGGAGCCGGAATCCTCCTCATCCTCCTTCCCCTCCTCCTGAGCCGGGCCGAGGCCACCCGGGCCCCGGGGACGGGGCGGATGGCGACCTTCTTCCTGACCCTGGGTCTCGCCTTCCTCTTCGTCGAGATCTCCATGATCCACCATCTGACCCTCTTCCTGGGTCACCCCCTCTATTCGGTGGCCGTCGTCCTCGGCTCCTTTCTCCTCTTCGCCGGCCTCGGAAGCGGAGCCAGCCAGGCCCTCACCGAGCGTCTTCGGGATTGGGATCCCCTGCCCGGGAGCCTCCGACGCCGGGCCGTGGCACTTCCTGTGGCGGGGACCGCTCTCCTTGCCCTCCTCTATCTCCCGGCCCTTCCCTGGGTGATCGACCGGTGGATCGGGCTCCCGGATCCCCTCCGCATCCCGATCGCGATCCTCCTCCTGGGTCCCCTGGCCTTCCTGATGGGGATGCCCTTTCCCCTGGGGCTGGCACGGGCCGGGAGCCGCCATCCGGAGTGGATCCCCTGGGCCTGGGGAATCAACGGTTGGGCCTCCGTGGTGAGCGCCGTTCTGGCCACCCTCCTGGCCATGCACCTCGGATTCTCCGCCGTCCTGGGCATCGCGGCCGTCCTCTATCTGCTCGCCGCGGCTCTCCTGCTCCGGATATAACCTCCACGAGGGAGCAATCCGATGACCGTACGCACCGAACAGGACGGCGAGGTCTGGACCGTGATCCTCGCCCGGCCGGAGGTCCGGAATGCCGTGAACGGCCCCACCGCCGCGGCCCTCTTCCAGGCCTTCCGTCGCTTCGAGGACGAGCCCGGGGCCCGGGTGGCGGTCCTCTGGGGAGAGGGAGGCACCTTCTGCAGCGGTGCCGACCTCTCCGCCCTGGGCACGGACGAGGGCAACGAACCCGAGCCGGAGGAGGGGGCTCCCATGGGGCCCACCCGGACGCTCCTGACGAAGCCGGTGCTGGCGGCGGTGGAGGGCCACGCCGTGGCCGGAGGCCTGGAGCTCGCCCTCTGGTGCGATCTCCGGGTCGCCGCCGAGTCCGCCGTCTTCGGCGTGTTCTGCCGGAGATGGGGGGTGCCGCTCATCGACGGGGGCACCGTCCGCCTGCCTCGGATCGTCGGGGTCTCCCGGGCCCTGGAGATGATCCTCACGGGGCGCCCCGTCGGAGCCCGAGAGGCCCTGCGCTGGGGCCTGGCCAACCGGGTGGTCCCCGACGGAGAGACGCTGGACGCCGCCCGGGAGCTGGCCCGGGAGATCGCCTCTTTCCCCCCGACCTGCCTCCGGAACGACCGCCTCTCCCTTTACCGCTCCCTCGGCGAGGATCTGGACCGGGGACTCGAGGAAGAGCTCGCCCTGGGGCTCGAGACCCTGGAGTCGGGGGAAGCCGAGGAGGGGGCGGCCCGGTTCCTCGAAGACCGGGATCCCGGATCCTGAATCCCCCCGGTCAGTCGTCCACCACGTCGTGGACCCAGGTGTAGCAAGCCACGGTGGAGGGCATGCCCAGAGTCGAGGCGGAGAGGGCCACCACCTGATCGAGCTCCTCCTCGGTGATGCCCAGGCTCAGGGCCTTTCGGACGCTGGCATGAACGGCCCCCTCCCGCATGGCGCCGATGGCCACGGCGAGCTTGATCAGGCGCCGGGTCTTCCCGTCGAGAGGGCCCGAGCGGCCCGCCTCCGCGATGGTGGACCAGGCCTTCCCGAGCTTCGGGAAGCGGCCGACGAACTCGGTGTAGGTATTCGGAGGCTCCGGAAAATCGCTCTCTCGGCTCATGGCTGTGTCTCCTCTCCTGGTTTCGATTCGTTCCCGTCCCCTTCATCGTACGTGATCCGGGTTCCCCCACGGGGTATCCTCGACACATGGTCTCCGAGCCCACCTCTCCCGAAGTCTCTTCCACCCCGACCGAGCCCACGGGAACCGGCTGCGGCAAGGGCACCGCCGGTTGTTTCCTGGGCTGCGTCGGCCTGGCGCTGCTCTCGGTGTTGCTCGTCGCCGGAGCCGTCTGGTGGTTCATCCGGCCGGGGACGCAACATGCCACGACGGTCGTGGTGGGACCGGAGAGTAGCGGAGCCTTCCGGGTCGGGGATCTGGCCGAGGATCCCGGGGCCCGGGCGGCCCTGGAGGAGATCCTGGTGGCCGTCAACGAGCGCTCCCCCTCTACCCTACAGTCCGACGAGCGACCCTTCTGGGCCCGGGACGACGCGGACCCCCGGGGGGCGGCCCGGGTCCTGGGGATGCTCCTGCCGAAGGAGGGCACACTGAGCTTCGAGCCGGCGGCCGACCGAGAGGAGCCGGTGGCGGTGCTGGCACTGAACATCCGGGGAATGACCAAGATCCTCCGGGCCCTGGTGGAGGCGGATCGGGACACGAGCGAGATCTACCGGGGGGTGACCCTGGCTCGCTCGGAGGAGGGGGACGCCGTCTTCGCAATGGTGGACGGCACGCTCCTGATCACCGGAGATGTCGCGGTGGCGAAGGGGGCGGTGGATCGACTCCTGAACGGAGCCAGCCCGGGGATCGAGCAACGGCTCCGGACTCTCGACGAGCCGGAGACGTCCTCCCTGTTCGTGGGCAGCATGGACACCCGGGAGGGGCTCCTGTCCAGGAGTCTCGAAGGCGAGGCGGAAGCGGACCAGACCCCGCCGCCCGTGGATCCCCGTCTCCTGGAGCCGGTGCAGCGCCTGGAGATCGTCGTCGATTCCCTGTCGCCGGAGACGATCCTCGCCCGGGTCGGTCTCGCCACACCGTCGGCCCCGGACGCGGAGAGGGCGGCGGCCGCCATGGCCGAGGTCCTGGAAAAGGAGCTGTCACCGGCCGCGGTGGCCACCCGGCCCGAGATCCGGGGAGCAGACGCCATCCTCCATCTCGAGATCACGGAATGGGTCGATCCCGTGGCCGCCCACCTGGCCGAAGGGGACGACGACGAACCGTCACCACCGGCCGACCAGCCTGACGGTAGAGATCGCATCTGACCGTTCCTCGGGCCCGGCGCCACGACCGCGATGGGAGGGCTCCGGAGGCTCTCCGAAGGCCGTTGACCGCCCGCTCCGGCCGCTGTTACGATGCGATCTGCGGCGTTCCGCCGCTTGCCGCTCCACATCCTTTCCGTCCTCCGGAGGCCCCATGACCCCCTCGACCGAGACCCGAGCCCGGATCTCCCCGCAACAGGTCCACGAGACCCTGCGTCGCCACATGCTCACCGACGGCTTCGAGATGGTCCTCGACCTCGAGAAGAGCCAGGGTAGCTGGCTCTTCGACAGCCTCAGTCAGCGGGAGTTCCTGGACTTCTTCACCAGCTTCTCGAGCTACCCCATGGGGTACAACCATCCGAAGATGAAGGATCCGGAGTTCCGGGAGAGGATCCTGCTGGCGGCGACGATGAAACCGTCGAACTCCGATCTCTACACGACTCAGATGGCGGAGTTCGTGGAGATCTTCTCCGGCACCCTCCCTCCGGCGTTCCGCGGGCATCTGTTCTTCATCTCCGGAGGAGCCCTGGCGGTGGAAAACGCCCTCAAGACCGCCTTCGACTGGAAGGTTCAGAAGAATCTCCGGACCGGCCGGGGGGAGAAGGGGACGAAGGTGCTTCATTTCCAGGGTGCTTTCCACGGCCGCAGCGGCTACACGCTCTCCCTGACCAACACCGATCCCACCAAGACTCGCTACTTCCCGAAGTTCGACTGGCCCCGGGTCAGCACTCCGGGGCTCCGCTTCCCCCTGACCGACGAGATTCTGGCCGAAACGGCCGAGGCGGAAGAGCGCTCGATCCGAGAGATCGAGGCCGCGTTCCGGGACCATCCCCACGAGATCGCCGCCATCATCATCGAGCCGATCCAGGGGGAGGGTGGCGACAAGCACTTCCGGGGCGAGTTCCTTCGGGCCCTCCGGAGCCTCGCCGACGAGAACGACGCCCTGCTGATCTTCGACGAGATCCAGACCGGTTTCGGTACCACCGGTCGCTACTGGTGCTTCGAGCACTTCGACGTGGAGCCCGACCTCTTCGCCTTCGGGAAGAAGACCCAGGTCTGTGGCATCGCGTCGTCGAACCGGGTCGACGAGGTGGACTCCGTGTTCCGGGTCTCCTCGCGGATCAACTCCACCTGGGGCGGGAATCTCGTCGACATGATCCGCTGTCAGAGGTTCGTGGAGATCATCCAGGAGGACGAGCTGCTAGCGAACGCGGCCGACCAGGGCAAGCGTCTCCTCCGGGGCTTGCGGACGATCGCGGAGGGACACGAGGGGATGACCAACGCCCGGGGACGGGGGCTCTTCGTCGCCTTCGACCTACCGGACGGGGCGGTTCGAAAGCGGGTCCTGGACAACCTCCGGGAACAGGGTCTCCTGGGCCTCCCCTGCGGCCCCCGCTCGATCCGGTTCCGGCCCCCGCTGGTGGTCACGGCGGAGGAGATCGACGAAGCCCTCGACCGGGTGGAGACCGTCGCCGGAGAGGTACTGCCCGGCTGACCGGGCTCGGGACGATCCACGAGGTTCCCGGGCGAGCCCGGTCCCTTCCGAGCTCGTCCCGGGAATCTCTCGGGAACTCCGGCTCCGGATCAGCGCCCGCGGATGATCTGAATCGAGACCACGGGGTTGTGCCAGTCCCAGATGGCGGGATCCAGATCGCCGGTACCGTCGATACCCTGGTGGACGTGGACGTAGCCTTCGGCTCCCTCCGTCACGCGCACCCCGGGGTTCATGCAGGGAGGCCCGGGGATGTCGCTGCAACTCTCCGTGTCGGCCTCGCTTCCGGCGTCGTACGCCGGGGCGGCCGTTCGAATCCACCAGCGACCGCCGATGACGTCGACCGAGTCGAGACCGAAGAACGCGTCGTTGGTCGTCACCAACATCCCGACGGCGCTGATCAGGGGATTGCCACCG